>JAQBWJ010000186.1 GCA_027625215.1 Candidatus Poribacteria bacterium | reverse complement strand
CGTCAGCACCATACCGCCATCGCCAAAGCCGCCCAGATTTTTCGTCGGATGAAACGACAGGCAACCGAGCGCCCCCATCGACCCGACGCGCGACCCGTTCCCGTGTTCGGCGCCGATCGCTTGAGCGCCGTCCTCAATGACATACAACCCGTGCCGGTCGGCGATCTCCATGATCGTCGGCATGTCCGCCATCTGTCCGTAGAGATGCGCCGGAATGATCGCGCGCGTTCGCGGGGTGATCTCCGCTTCGAGGAGAGCCGGGTTCAGGTTGAACGTTACGGGGTCGATGTCGACAAACACGGGCGTCGCGCCCAACCGTGTGATACACCCGGCGCTCGCGAAGAACGAGAACGGCGACGTAATCACCTCATCGCCGGGACCGATGTCAAGCGCCATCAGCGCGACAAGCAGTGCGTCGCTGCCCGACGAAACGCCGATGCCGTACCGACACTGCGAATAAGTCGCGATGCGCTGCTCCAGTTCGCTGACCTCATCGCCGAGAATGAACGCATTTCGCTGGACGACCGAGCCGACCGCTTCCATCACTTGGTCGTATATCGGTTCATGTGTCCGAGCGAGATCCAACATCGAGACTTTCATCGTTCAGCCTTTCGATTGTTCACGAATGATCGAGAAGAGGAACTTGTTCAGACGGAGAGTTGTGGTCGGGTATTCGGTGTCAAGCCGTCGCCGGAAACCGTGAATTCGGCTCCGCAGATACCGCAATTCGGCGATTTCGAGAGCTCCTTGTCTTGATCCAGGCGCGTGCCACACCGACACATCCACCCGGCGACGCGGGCGGGCATCCCCATGACGAGCGCATAGTTCGGCACGTCTTTCGTTACGACGGCTCCCGCCGCGACGAACGCATACTCACCGACGGTGACGCCGCATACGATCGTACAGTTCGCGCCGAGCGACGCGCCTTTTCGCACGAGGGTCTTGCGGTACTCGTCCCTGCGGATGACCTCACTACGAGGGTTGATGACGTTCGTGAACACCATCGAGGGTCCGCAGAACACATGGTCTTCGAGCGTGACGCCTTCGTAGATGGACACGTTGTTTTGGATTTTCACGCCGTTGCCGACGACCGCGTTGGGTCCAATGACGACGTTTTGACCGATATTGCATTGTCGTCCGATCCGCGAACCGCTCATCACATGGGACACATGCCAGATTTTCGTGCCTTCGCCGATTTCGACGCCTTCGTCGATAAAGGCGGACCGATGCGCCGTATAGTCGTTCCGACGCGGCGTGATTTCAGTCATCGCTTGTTTGTCCAGTTGGTGTTGTATGCGTTCCAACGTCATCACCACGCGCAGACCTTCGTCGCCGTCCGTTCGCGGTTGATGGCGATTTCGCACGCAGGAGAGGAAATGGAGACACTCTTTTTTTAGAGGTTCCGCGTCGTCGATGGGGATGTTTTCCGATTCGCCCTGCACGGCGACGGGCTGCTGGTTTTCCCATTCGACGGTGTGCGAGTACAGCACGAGTTTGTCGTGGACGTTCGTGTCGGTGAACACCGCCATCTTGCGGTCGCCGATGACGACGAGTCTCTGCTCTTTGAAGGGGTGATACCACGAGACGAACAGGTGCGCCTGTACGCCGTCGGCGAACTCCATCGTTGCGCGCACGGCATCCGCGTTGTCGGCGCGGACGTGGTATTCGCCCGTCGCCTGCACCCGTATTGGCGCCTCGCCGTTCAACAGTCCCAAAATCACGGAGATGTCGTGCGGCGCGAACGACCAGAGCGCGTTTTCGTCGCCGCGAATCTTGCCAAAATTGAGGCGCGTCGAGTGAATGCTTCGGATGCGCCCCAATTCGCCGGAATCGACCAGTTTCTTCAGTTTGAGAACCGCCGGGTGGTACCAAAGCAGGTGTCCCACCATCAGGATGCGTTTGCGTTCCCGCACGAGGGCGACGAGTTCGCGACCTTCTTGCGGCGTCAGGCAGAACGGTTTCTCGACGTACACGTCTTTTCCGGCTTCGAGCGCCGCGCGGACGAATCTGGCGTGCGTTCGGGCGGGTGTCGCAATCGCGACGGCATGGATGCGCTCATCGTTCAGCGCGTCCTGCAAATCACCGCTCATCGTGACGCCGGGGTACTCGTGTTTGAGAGAGGCGCGTCGCGCGGAGTCCGATTCGCAGATTGTCGTCAACGCGCCGATTTCGGCGAAGTTGCGGATGACGTTTTTGCCCCAATACCCTCCTCCGACGCATGCGACGCGTACGTCGTGACGGGCGGGTTGGGTCGAGGCAAAGAGATCGGATTCGATGACTGTCGCTTCCGTCATGATGGGTGATAACTCCGTTGGATGAATTTGTGGAGAGTAACGTGATGAGTGCGGTCAGATGCGAAAGACCTTATGGGGATAGCGCGCTTTGCGGATCGCGTGCCGGGTGTCCACGACGAGCGGCACATGATCGGGAATCGACTCGTAATCGATGCCGTCGTGATCGGTCAGAATCACGACGATATCGTATTTGGCGAGGTCATCCGGGTAGATTGGCTCGGAACGAAGCGTTTCGTCGCCGAGTCGAACTTCCTCGACATGTTCGTCGTGATAAGCGAGGCGTGCGTTCAAGCTTTGGAGAAGCGTCGCCACGCGGAGCGCCGGAGATTCGCGCGTGTCACTGACGCCCCGTTTATACGCAACGCCGAGAAGCAGGATGTTGGAGGCTTGAACCGGTTTGCCGAGCGTGTTCAGTGCGACCGTGACCTTGCCGACCACGTGATTCGCCATCGACTCGTTGATCTGCATCGCCAGTTCGATGAACCGCATCCCGAACTTCTCGCGGCGGGCGCACCACGATAAATAGTGTGGATCGATTGGGAGGCAATGCCCTCCGAGACCGGGACCAGGGTAGAACGGCATGAAGCCGAACGGCTTGGTCGCAGCAGCCTCGATTACCTCCCAAACGTCCACACCGAGCCGGTCGCAGAGGAATGCCATCTCGTTGACCAGCGCGATATTGACCGTGCGGAACGTGTTCTCATGGAGCTTCGCCAGTTCCGCGACGGTGGAAGATGAGACAGGAACGGGAGTGTTGATGAAGGTCCCGTAGAATGTACAGGCGACATCGCGGCAGATATCCGTTACTCCGCCGACGACTTTCGGCACGTCCTCAATCGCGTAGCGGTGGTTGCTGGGGTCGATCCGTTCCGGCGAGAACGCCAGATAAAAGTCGCGTCCGGCAACCAGACCCGTTTCTTGGAAGAAGGGGAGCAGGAGCTCCGTCGTTGTGCCCGGATATGTCGTACTTTCAAGGACGACCAACTGTTCCGGGTGCAGGTGGTTGCGTATCGACTCCGCCGCCGCGAGAACGTGGGACACATCCGGGTTCAATGTGCGGTCCACGGGGGTCTGCACGCAAATGATCGCGACGTCCGCTTGTTCGAGTGTGCGAAAATCGGACGTCGCCGTGAAACGTCCGGCTTTCACGAGCTCAGCCACCTGTAGACTCGGTACGTCATCGATATAAGACTCGCCGCTGTGTAGGGAGCGGAGTCTCGATTCACTGATGTCGTATCCCGTCACGCAATGTCCTCGGCTTGCGATCAACGTTGCGAGAGGTAGACCGACGTAGCCAAGTCCGATCACACCGACGTTCAAAGACTCCTGCGCTTGTAGTCTGCCGAGCAGCGGCATCATCGTTCGTGCTTTCATCGCATTTGAACTCCCTGATAGATCGTAAGTCGGGTGCGTTTGGCGTCTTTGCCGATTTCGGTCATCCAACCTAACGAGGACTACATCGCGCGCATCTCGAAACTACGTATGAAAAACGTGTCAAAAGAAATTGCCGTTGTTTGTCCGATGCTTTCGAGCGCATTACCTCGCAAAAAATAAAACGGGTGCGCCGAGAGGGAAATGGAGGCGGGGACAACCTGTTGGTACCGATCCCACCTCTTCCCGCTACCCGACGCACCCGGCTCACAGGACGGGTTGTGTCGATCATCTCCTTTTCTTTTTTTGCGCGTATTCGTCGTAGTAGCTGTAGTACACGTCGTCGGTTTTGCGGAAATTCACATCGTTCAACACGAAGCCGATCAGTTGCGAGCCCGTTCGTTGCAGCATTTCGCTCGTGCGATACGCGAGGGGAAGTTTCGTATATCCCGCGCGCACGACGAGAAAGACCGCGTCGGAACGCGACACGATTTCCTGCGTATCCGTCGCCGTCAAGACGGGCGGCGAGTCGATGATGACAACGTCGTACTCCTGCGACCATTTCGTCAGGAAATGCGACAGCATCTCGGTGTACTGCACGACGGGCGCGTTGTCGCGAAGCGGATCGCCCGCCGTCAAAATCGACAGGTTCGAGATGGTCGTGTGACGGATCACCGTCGATGGCGCGATCTCCTGAGCGGGCGTTCCGTCCTTCGTATGGCGGGATCGGATCGTGTGGTGCAGGTAGTTCGTGAAACCCGGATCACGCGAAATGCCGAACCGTGTGTGTACGGACGGACGACGCAGATCGCAGTCGGCGAGCAACACCTTCTGACCCATGCGCGCGCAACTAACGGCAAGACGACAGGCAGTCAACGTTTTCCCTTCCTGCGGTACAGACGACGTCACAACGATTGTCCGCGCGTTCGGAGCGATGAAGCGAATCGTCGAACGCAGACGGTAATATGGTTCCGCTTGCACTGGAGGGAATTTCTCCGGCGTACAAACCTGTGCTTCGTCATCGACCTTCTTGCGTCTCAGGGCGCGGAAGAACCTCGTCGTGCGACCAGGGATCAGCTTGGGAAAGTGCGGTACTTCGGCGATCAACGGGAGGGAGAGTAGTTTCTCCACATCCTGTTTGCCTTTGACCGTGTCGTCGATGCTGTCGAGAAAGAAGGCGATTCCGCAACCGAGCGTGAGTCCCATCATGATGGCGAGGACAAGCGACAAGGCGACCTTGGGATGCGACGGCGCTTTCGGAGGCGTTGCGGGAGATACGACGGAAAACTCCGTCGTTTGCATTTCACGGAGCATCTTCACGTCGCTGATGCGCCGGGTCAGAAAATCGAGCGTGTCTTCGTATTGACGCGCCTGACGCTGATACTGCACGAACTGAGTTTCCTTCGCGAATAGGTTGGGATGCTCTCGTTGGAAGTTCTCCATTCGTGCGCGCAACACTGCGACGCGTTGCTCCTGTTCCTGAGTCTGCACGGCGAGGTCCGCTTCCTGCCGCACGAGGTCGCGCCATTCCGTCAACGGATCGAGTTCGCCGCCCTTCTGCATCAACGTGCGAAGCTCTTGGTCGAGACGAGTGCGCGCCACGCGGAGTTGTCTGTTAAGATCAACAATTTCGGGACTTTCGTCATGCAGTGTTTCGGATTTCGCGTCGATTTCGATTTCGAGGTTGAGGATGATCTGCTGCAGTTTTTCGATTTGTGACGACACGCCGCCCGTCAGCGCCTGCGTCGTGTTTTTGCCTCCCCAACGCTCGGACTGCTTGCGTAGGAGTTGCCGCACCGCATCGTATTTTGCGACAAGCAACTGATGTTCCATCTGCTCGTCGAGAAACGCTTGTTGCAGTTGCCCAAATTGGTCGACCAACCCGCTTTCCCGACCGGAGGAGTTCAGCGCCGCCTGTCCCATCAACCCCTCATCCGAGCGGAAACGATGGAGCCGTTGTTCGCTGTCCGCAAGAAGTTGGCGCGTCGCGGAGATTTGCTCTTTCAAGAACGTGATCGTGTGGTCGAGATT
>JAQBWJ010000185.1 GCA_027625215.1 Candidatus Poribacteria bacterium | reverse complement strand
GCTTCGCTCAGAACGACACGGCTTAGAGCGTTGAGAAAGATGCAAACTCTAATGCGGTGATGCACTGAGGCTCCGTGCCGAAGCCTGTCCTGGGCGAAGCCGAAGGAAAACGTCTCGCCTCGACCGTCGCCGATAGGGTGGTGGGTTGGTCACACACTGAACGACTGAAGGGCGCGAAGAATCCGCTTAAAGCGCGTGGTCGTTATCCGGGGATTCTTCCCGTCGGCGTCCGAATGACAGGTTATCGCGTTCGGGGTTGCCGATTTCTCTTTCCTCCCCCACCGGATCGCGCTATCGTCGTAGAACGCGCTACCACCCGAACCGTGCAAAAAACAACCGATGTACGGCATCAAGCGGTTTGGCAAGCGGCGACGGCGTGTGTTATCCTGATGCTAGAAGTCTGCGCGAAGTCGCCGACAGCGGTTTGAGGGATGTCGGAGGGTCATGGAGCGGCGTTACCCGTACACCATCGAAATGGTCGACCAAGACCGCGTGTCGATTCCGCGCACGATCGGACACGGGGTCATCCTGCCCGAAATCGTCGCCGTCGATGTGCCGCTCTACCGAAAAGCCGCGCCGGGACTGCTTGACCTGCCCGAACACGTCCGCCGACACACCGTCCAAAGCGCCATCGACGAATCCAAGATACTCGCGTACGACAAGTTTCTCGTTTCGCTGCGTATCCTCGCCGAAGACGAGCCGGACTTCCCGCTTTCCACGTTGGAACGGTACGAATCGTCCAACTACGTCCTGCTCGTGCCGCCCGACCACTGGAACGTGCTCCGGCTGCAAACGGCGATGCCCAGCGCGGGACGCTCCCTGCACGCGCGATTCAACCAGTTTGAGTTTGAAATCCTCGCCCACCCGCGTCTGGGCGACGACGAAGCGTTCCTGATCGTCCGCGACAAGTACCGGCTTTACCTCTACGTCCAGTCCGGCGATGAGGAAGTGTCTATCTACCGCAGCGAATTTTTGGACCGGGAGCGCGAATCGCTGCCGCCCGTCGCCGTCAAGATGAGCCATCTGCTGACGGAACTCGCTGAGGTGCAGCAGACGCCGCCCGCGCTCACGTCGGAACGCGACGAGATGACCGCGCTGCCCAGCGCGCGAAAAGAGTTGCGCGGCTCCTGCCCCAACTGCGCCGGACGGCTCGTCTATCTGTCCCCCGATGAGGCGTTCTGCCTCGACTGCGATTGGGACAACTTGAAAATCCTTGCCCACTCCGCCGCCTACACCGAGTAAACTATCAAGGGTGTAAGGGGCGCAAACCGCGACGGACGTTTTACTCTCCGACGCTTGGGTTGTTGCGTCATGGGTGTCACCGTACTTTCATTTTTGGGCGATGAAGCATCGACTTCACGGGATGAGGCGTCCCACATAATGCACCGTCGTTCGCGCATTCCCACCATCGCGTTGATCCTGTCGCTGGCGATCCATCTGTCGCTGGCGATTACGGCGCTCTTTGTCAGCGTGGTGGAGAAATACCCGGAAACCGAAGACGACTACCAAATGGTCGCGTTTCTGCCGGAAGAACAACAGCCTCGCTTCATCAAACGGATGCAAGCGCCGCCCCGTTATTACTCGCCTGAAAAGTCCACCGAGTCGCTCGCCGAGCGGTCGTTCGAGTTCCGAACGATGGACATGTCGATGGAACGCAGCGAGCCGTTGCAGACGGAACGGGTCTCCGCGCCCGAAGCGGAGCCGTTGCGGTTGGAAGCGACACAGACCCAACTGATCGGGCTGTCCGCGTCCGATATCAGTCTGTCCGGCACGCAAAGCGGCGTTGAATCGACCAATGGCACGAACGGTTCCGGCAGGACACAGCGCGCCGGGCAGCCGACGCCTCAAAACGGCGACCGCAACGGGTTAAGCATCGCCGCCGGGTTGGACAGCAGCGCCCTGCTCGACATGCCGACGCCGACGCTGAAATCGCCCCTGGAACTGATCGCCGAGAGCCTCACCACCGCCGAACGCACCTCGCCGCGCGTCGATGTCGTCTTCGTCCTCGATATCAGTCAGAGCATGCAGGACAACATCTACGCCGTCGCCAAACAGTTGGAACAGATGGCGGACCATTTCCAAGACCATCAGATGGACTACGAGATCGGCATCATCCTATTCCATCATTCGACGTGGAGCTCGCTGACGAGCAGTTCGCTGGAGATCACCGACCTGACGCGCGACGTGGAACGAATCCGCAAAATCCTCCGCAAAGTGAAGACCAGCGGCGGCGAAAAAGCGATGAACGCCCTCTACGACTCCGCCGAGCGTTTCAAGTTCCGCGATGGTTCCTCCCGCCACTTCGTCTTCGTGACGGACGAGTACGCCGACGGCGACTATTCCAGCCGCGAGGTGTTCGGCGCGTTGCATCGCAAAGGGATTCGGGTCGATGTGATCGGGCTGGACGAGCCGTTTCAACGCGCTCTCGCGGCGCGCACAGGCGGCATCTGGATTCCTATCGCCAACCTGAGCAGTTGAGACGCCTTCTCCGTCAAGATCACGCTTTCAATGCGTCCAGCAGCGACGCGAACACCAACGGGATCATGATCTCGTGGTGTCCGGTGAACGAATAGCCGTGTCCGCCCATGTTCGTCGGTCGGCGGACGACGTTCTCGGAGGGGCGATACTGACGGATCATGTCGAAGTCCGCTGCGACGAACTTCTCAACCGTGTGACCGAGATTGCGCGCGACCGTCAGCGCCTTCAAAAATACCTCCGGCATCAGCACCGCCGACCCGAAGTTCAATACCGCGCCGCCCTCCAGCGTGGCGACCACGCCTGAGAACCGCTGGAAGTCGGCAAACGTCGCCGCGCCGATGTGCGCCCCGTTCGCGGCGGGGTGTTGGTGGATGATGTCCGTACCGACGGCGACGTGCACCGTCGCGGGGATGCCGAGTCGGTAGGCGGCGGCGAGGACGCTCACGTCGCGGTCGCGGAACCCGTCTTCCTCGATCATTCGCCCAAGACAGTAGCCCATGCCGCGCTCCGGTTGGTCTGCAATCGCGCGGTTCATCAAGTCGCCCGTTTCCTTCGCCATGCCGAAGTCGCCCGTTTGGATGTTTCGCCCGACATCCTCCGATGTGCCGCCGACCAACGCGAGCTCGAAGTCGTGGATGCTGCCCGCGCCGTTCGTGGCAACGGCGTCGATGATGCCGCCTTCCATCATCTGGATCAGCAGCGACCCAAGACCGACCTTGACGACGTGTCCGCCGTACATGGCGATCAGCAGCCCGCCGTTGCGCTTCGCCTCCGCGACGCGCCCGATGAACTCGCGGAAGCCGTCGGCGACGAGTTGGTTCGGCAGCGCGCCGACGAATTCGGAGAGCGTCATCCCCGCGCGGATGGGTCGGGCTAGGTCGTCGCGCCGGACTTTGTTCTCGCGCGATTCAAGAGGGATTGTGCGGATTTTTTGAAAGTCGAGGGTCGGGAACGCGCGTTTCATCGGTCATCCCAAGTTGATGGTTTGGTTCGGTTGGGAATGATCGGGGGAAACCCTTCGCTTTGGCAAGACGAGGGTTTTTCTCCGCCCAAAGTAAAGCCATCTTTGGCATGCGACAGGTTGGAATGAGCGCGTCACCGGAACGGTTATTGCGGCTTCTCCCAAGCGTACTTACGGTGTCATTTTGAGCTCGGCTTTATCCATTAGGCGGCATAGCAAAGCAGGTCGTCAATGCGCCGTAGTTGGTCATGTTGATTTTTCTGTAATGCGTCGGAGAATGTCGGAAGGTTCTTTGGATACCAGGCGGCTTGTCGAATGGTAAAGGTTCCGTTGAGGGTTTGCTGATGCGCCACCAAACGCCACGATCGAGAACAATCCCCTCAGGACGGGTGTGGTTCGTTGAATGGCTTGATCGTTCCATTGCCGTTGGGTTTCGACGCACCATCGGCGAATGAACCACGCGAGGGCTTTGTTCAGCGTCCACCGAGGGGCGGTACAGCCCAAGGCGCGGGATTCAAATCTTCCCAGCCGATCGCGCACCAGAATCCAACGGATCGGTACGATCGGTTCCCCGACGTGATACCAGACAGCGGTTGCCGAGGCGATCTCCACCCATCGCTGTCCCTGACCATCCCACTGAGGCACACGGAGGTGTCGCCATCTCGTGGTCGAATCGTCCGAGACCTGTCGCAAGGTCGGCAGACGGTCTCCTTTGAGACGCGGGCGTCCCTTTGTCCGAGGCGGTCGTGGCGGCGCGGGTTCATCCAGTGCCGCATCCAACAGGTCGATCCAACACAATCCGCTCGCCTTGACAACTATCGGGCGCGATTCAAGACACAATGATAGGTCTGAAAGTGTCGAGCCTGATCCAGCCCGCCCGCCCGCAACGCGTTGGCGATGATTCCGCTTTGGTCGGAGTGAATAACCGTCGTACGGCATCATGCCCTATCCTAAATGGATAAAGTCGAACTAACCTCAAGATACAAGATCACGGTGAACGGTTGACCACGATTTGACCTGCGCCCGCGCACTTCGCTATGATGTGCCCGAAGTATGACGAAGGTTCGGAGACTGTTTCCCCTTCATTTATCCCTCAAAGGGCGCATCCCGCATGGAGTTCGGTCGGTCGTTCTGGTGGCTCCCGCTGTTCGTCGCGTTGATCGCGGCGGGGGTGGCGGTGACGGCGTATTGGCGGTTGCGTCGTCCAATTCCGCGATCAGACCGCTGGGGCTTGATCGGGCTGCGACTGGCGGCGTTCGCCCTGATCGTTTTCGCGCTGATGGAACCGACCCGCGTGATGACCTATCAGGAGCCGGTGCGTGCCCAAGTCGCCGTGCTGATCGACAAGTCGCAGAGCATGAGCATCGAGGACGCGGGGAAGAACCGCTCGCGTTGGGAGGTCGCCCGCGAGACGGCGGACGCGCTCACCGACCGCCTGCGCGGACGCTTCGACGTGCGCGAGTACGCCTTCGACTCATCGATCCACCCCTCCAAACCCGACGACCTGCAATCCCCCGACGGACGCGCCACCGACGCCCTCCGCGCCGTGCGAGACGCGCTCGACAACGCGCGCGGCGCGCCGACGGCGGGCGTGATCGTCCTCAGCGACGGCAACCAGAACGTCGGTCGGTTGGAAACGGAGGCGTCGTACGGCGCGCCTGTTTTCACCATCGGCGTCGGCAACCCGACCCCGCCGAAGGACATCGCCGTCGTCGCCGTGCGGAGCGAACCGATCCTGTTCTTGGGCGAACGGGCGAACCTCAACGCGACGATCAAGGTGAGCGGCTACCCCGACCGCGTGCTCTCCGCGACGTTGACGGAGAACGACGCGATTGTCGCCGTCAAAAACGTCCAAACGTCGGGCGCGGAATCGACTCAAGAGGTCGCGTTCGACTTCACCCCTCAAAAAGAGGGGACGTTTCGGTACGCCGTGTCCGTCTCGCCGCTGCCGGACGAGTTTCGCGCCGAGAACAACCGCCGTTCCGTCACCGCGCAGGTGTTGCCGTCGAAGATACGAGTCCTTTACGTCGATGGAACGCCGCGTCAGGAGTTCGCTTTCCTGCGACGGACGCTGCAACGCATCCCGTCCGTCGAACTGTCCTCCGTCCTCTTGACGACGCCGAACATCGACCGCGACGCGCTTCCGGCGCAGAAGGGGTTCTATCCCATCGACAGGGAAACGGCGACGTTGCCCTCGTCGGCGAGCGGGTTCGCGGCGTACGATGTCGTGTTGATCGGCGACGTGGCGCTCTCGCGTCTGACGCCTCCGCAAC
>JAQBWJ010000184.1 GCA_027625215.1 Candidatus Poribacteria bacterium | reverse complement strand
GCGGCATTGTCCCAATACGTCCAACATCTCGCCCATTTACGCCATCAACCGTTTGCCGCAGGGGGAACTCAGGATCGCCCAGATGCGTCTCAGCGGGTCGATCACCTCCTCGCCAGTAGCGCAATGCTTTCTCTTTCAATCAGTGTGCGTCGTGTCTTCGTATCAATCGCCATGCTGCCCTGCCTCCCTTCGATCCACTAAGATCGTAGGGAGGCTACAACGGCTCCATTTCGAGGGCACTTTGATTCTGACGCAACGAAGCGATCTGGAGCGCACTTAATTATGAGTCAATGCGGCGTCTTGCTCGGCGTCGCCGCGAGTGTTACACTTCAACTGAAACCAACTCCCCCATGATCGCAATGATGTAAGGGGTGACGATGGCTGCGAACTGGATGTCTCGAAGCGTCCTCGTGCTGAACGCGAGTTACGAGGCGATCCATATCTGCGACGTTCGCCGCGCCGTCAAGATGCTCGTCAAGGGCGTCGCGTCGGCAGAGGAAGCATCCGAGCACGCCCTCGCGTCGGCGACAAACGCGATGCCGATTCCCTACGTCATCCGTCTGCGTCAGTACGTGCACATCCCTCATCGCCCCGTGAAGTTTTCGCGCCGGAACGTGCTGATCCGCGACCAGCATACGTGCCAGTACTGTCAGCGACCGTTTCAGCCGGGCGATCTGACGTTGGATCACGTCCAGCCGAGATCAAAGGGCGGACCGACGAACTGGGAGAATGTTGTCTCGGCGTGCCGCAAATGCAATCACAAAAAGGGCGACAGGACGCCGCGCGAGGCGCACATGATGCCGATGCGCGAACCGAAAGCCCCGTCGATCACCTACTACATGCGATTGACGCGCTTTACAAAGGTCTATCATGAGTCGTGGCGGAAATATTTGTTCATGGGCGACGCGCCGTAACGGTTGGACCGGACTCTGGACGCTGATCGTCGCGCTGGTCGCCGGATGCGCCGCGCCCTCGAACGACTACGTCCGCAGCGCCTACATGATGCGTCTCGGCGAGGAGGCGCGCGCGAAGTCGGGACGGCAACTCAACGAAGCGCGTGTGCCGGACAGCGCGACGCGCCCCGTCGTCGTGCCGATCATCGTCGAACCGGACGCCGTGTTCACGTTCATCGCCGCGACGCAGGTGGAAGTGCTCCCCATCGCCGTGCCGGAGCCGCCGACCGAAGCGCCGACGCCTGTCGCGGCGAAGGCGGTCGTTGCCATCGGGGTTGATCTCGACAGGCTGAAGACGTTTTTGCGGGAGCAGTACACGCTCGGCGTCGTCAACATTCAGCCGAGCAACGGGCGGTTCACAGGCGACAAGAACCTTCTCCGCATCGACTACATCCCCGCGCCGCGCGACGAATCGCAAGTGCTCCGCGACTACCAACTGATCTGCGCCGCCATCGTCGGGATGGACCCGGCGGAAACGGTCGATACCGTCATCGCGTTCGGGCTCGACCCGCGGTTGATCCCCTGGATCAGCGTTTCGGGCGATGTGTGGAACTTCCTCGCTTACCAAGCGGAAGAGATGACGAGCACGCAATACAACGAGCGGCTCAGCATCCGAAAGTTTTAAACGAGAAGTGAGAAACGAGGAGTGAGCGCCGGAGAGTATCGGCTCACAACTGCCAACCTGACGCAAACGCAACTCTTATACGGTCTCTATCCACGCTCACTTCTCACTCCTCAAACAGAGACCGCATGAAGTTGCCGACATTGAAAAACCGCTGGGAGTTCCAACGCGCCTATGATCAAGGGCGCAAGGCGTGGAACCGCGCGTTCGTCGTCTACGCGCTGCCGACGCCGGAGTCGGTGAGACCGAACCCGCAACACTGGCGGTTGGGCTTGACGGTGACGAAAAAGATCGGCAACTCCGTCGTGCGGAACCGAATCAAGCGCATCGTGCGTGAGGCGTTGCGGTTGGAGGCGGATCAGATGCGAAACGATCTCGATATCGTCGTCATCGCGCGGAACCCCGCCGCCGACCTGTCGATGTGGGAAGCGCAAACGATGCTGATGAAAACATTGGATCGACTCGGCGCGCTGCGGACCGACGTTGCGCCGACCTCCGCGACGAGTACCCAAACGGTCGATCAGACCCATGCCTCGAAATGAACAACGACTCCGCATAGGGCAACGCGCCGCGCTGACGGCGATTCGCGGATACCGCTTGATACTGTCGCCGATCTTTGGGCAGAACTGCCGTTACCAACCGACCTGTTCGGCTTACGCGGCGGAGGCGATTCAGCGGTACGGCGTGTTGAAGGGTGTCGCGCTTGGGATGAAGCGGATCGGTCGCTGCCACCCTTGGGCTGAAGGCGGGTTCGATCCCGTCCCCGATTTGAACGGCGAAGACGAATCCGCCCACCACACCGCCGATTGAACCACCTTTTTCAAAGCTGAACGGCGATTCGTCCCTGCCCACACGCGCCCTCACGGCGTCATCCCGAGTATCACGCATTCATTCATACGGATTCCCCAACGCCTCTCCCGTGCCGTTCTGAGGCTCCGTGCCGAAGCCTGTCCTGAGCGAAGTCGAAGGAAACCTCTTGCCAACGGGTTGAACCGAGATCATGATGCGACCGTTCGGGCTAGAGATTCTTCGCCGGTAGCCTCAGAATGACACCGTTATTACTGTTCAGAACAACGCAAGAATTGATGCGATCATGTACTGAGGGGCTGGGGTACGGCGGTGATGAATGGGAAGGCTGGTTGGGTGCTGAGCATGATTGGCGTTCACCGGGAACCCCCCAATCCGACGCGCTGCGCGAGTCGCCACGCAGAGAGAAGGGGAGGTTGTTCGATTTCCGTCTGGGCGTCCGATGAAACCCAAGTTGCTCAGAGACTTTTTGAATCAGGATGCGGGGCGAACCGCAATAGACCGCTCGGTCGCTGCCCCCTTCCAACGCCCGGCGTTATGCGGACAGTTTTTCTTCGCGGTCGTCGTATACGAGCGTCGGCTTCTCGGTGGCGTCGATGACGCCCGGCGTGATGATGCACTCTCGCACGTCTTTCAGCGACGGGATGTGGTACATCACCTCCAGCATCGCCGACTCCAACACGGCGCGGAGTCCGCGCGCGCCCGTTTCGCGGCGCAACGCCTCGCGCGCGATCGCGTGGAGCGTGTCGTCGGGGATGGTCAACTTCACCCCCTCGAAGTTGAAGAACTTTTGGTACTGCTTGATGATCGCGTTCTTCGGCTCCGTCAGGATGTTGACGAGCGCGGGCTCGTCCAACTGATCGAGGCTGGCGATGACGGGCACACGCCCGATGAACTCCGGGATGAACCCGAACCGCACCAAGTCGCGCGGCTCGACGTGTCGCAGCACTTCCCCGATGTTCTGCTCCTCGTTCGACTGGAGCTCCGCGCCGAAGCCGAGCGTCTTGCGCCCCAACCGCGACTGGATCAGTTTTTCGAGCCCGGTGAACGTCCCGCCCGCGATGAACAGGATGCGCGACGTATCGACCTGAATAAACTCCTGATGCGGGTGCTTGCGCCCTCCCTGCGGCGGCACGTTTGCCACCGTGCCTTCGAGGATTTTCAACAGCGCCTGTTGGACGCCCTCGCCGGACACGTCCCGCGTGATCGAGGGGTTCTCGGACTTGCGCGCCACCTTGTCGAGTTCGTCGATATAGACAATGCCGACTTCAGCCCGCGCCTGATCGTAGTCCGCCGCCTGGAGCAGTTTCAGGATGATGTTCTCGACATCCTCGCCGACGTAGCCCGCTTCCGTAAGCGTCGTCGCGTCGGCAATGGTGAAGGGAACGTGCAGGATGCGCGCGAGCGTTTGCGCCAAGAGGGTCTTGCCCGTGCCGGTGGGACCGATCAACAGGATGTTGCTCTTGTCGAGTTCCACCCCGTCCTCGTTCTCGTCCTGATCGCTCTGGATGCGGCGGTAGTGGTTGTATACCGCGACGGACAGCGTCTTCTTGGCGTGGTCCTGCCCGATGACATACTCATCGAGTATTTTCTTGATCTCCGACGGGCGCGGCAGTCGGAACTCCGCTTGTCCTTCGCTACCGGCTTGGGCGTTCACGCCGTCCATCAGTTCGGCGAGCGAGGGCGTCGCGTCGAGTTCTTCGGCGATGATCTCGTTGCACACGTCGATACAAAGGTCGCAGATGTACACGTCCTTCGTATAGTACGCTTTGATCAGTTTCCGCACTTCATGTTCGGTTTTTCCGCAAAACGAGCATCGCGCCGTATCGTCAGCCATTTCGAGGGACTCCCCTTACGTCGTTCGTCGCGGCGGTGTGTTCAGCGTTGGCGAACGACAGTGTCGATCAGTCCGTATTCGACCGCTTGATCGGCGGTCATGTAGTAGTCGCGGTCGGAATCGTGTTCGATCTTTTCCACCGTTTGCCCGGTATGAGCCGCCATGATGCGGTAAATCTCATCCCGCACGCGCAGGATTTCCTTCGTGTGGATGCTGATGTCGGACGCCTGACCGCGCACCCCGCCGAGCGGTTGGTGGATCAGCACCGTCGAATGGGGCAGGGCGAACCGTTTGCCCTTCGCCCCGCCCGCCAGCAGCACCGCGCCCATGCTGTACGCCGTGCCGACGCACCACGTTTGCACGTCCGGTTTGACGAACTGCATCGTGTCGTAGATGCTCAACCCCGCCGAAACGGAACCGCCCGGCGAGTTGATGTACAGCGTGATGTCGGCGTTGGGGTCTTCCATTTCAAGGAACAGCATCTGCGCGACGATGATGTTGGAGAGTTCATCCGAGATGCCCGTGCCGACCATGATGATGCGGTCTTTCAGCAGACGCGAGTAGATATCGTAAGCGCGTTCGCCACGATTCGTCTGCTCGATGACCATCGGGACCAAACCCATACAAAACCGTCCTCTACCGTGCTTATTCGGAGGCTTCGACGGCATCGACCGTCACCTTTTGCGTCGCCCGTTCGACAAGCATCGCGTAAATCTTCTCGTCGCGGACGATGCGTTCGTAGTTCTCCCACTGCTCGTTCGCGCGGAGTTGCGCCTCGACCTTCTCCAAGTCCTGACCGGACTCGGCGATGCGCTCTCGCAAGTACTCGCGGATGTCGTCGTCGCCGATCTCGAGGCTCTCGCGGTCGG
This sequence comes from Candidatus Poribacteria bacterium, assembly GCA_027625215.1. Lineage (GTDB taxonomy): Bacteria > Poribacteria > WGA-4E > JAQBWJ01. The sequence continues at coordinate 631 of JAQBWJ010000184.1, read as the reverse complement.
CGATCTCATCCAGAATCCACTGCTCGCGGGTGATCCGTTCGGCGATGGGTTTCAGTTCTTCCGCCATCTCCTCCGCGTTTACCTGCCGGATGTTCATCCCGCGCGATTGCATGTTTTCGAGTTCGTTGATGAGCAACTGCTGGAGGCGGTCGGCGACGGCGGCTTCGGACACCTCGAACGTCACCTTCTCAAGCAACTGGTCGCGGAGGTCGCGGCGCTGTTGGTCTTCGCGGCGCGAGGACTTCCATCGCATCAGATTCTCGCGGTACTTGTTCCGCAGCGCGTCGACGGATTCCTGATCGAGCGTTTTGGCGAAGTCGTCGTTCAGTTCCGGCACGATTTTCTTGGCGAGTTTCTTCACCGTCATCGTGATGGTCGTCTCTTTGCCGCGCAGTTCTTCGTTCGGGTGATCGTCCGGGTACGTCACCGTGACGACCTTCGTGTCTCCGACGTTCGCGCCACGCAACCCTTCTTCCATCTCCGGCAGCACGCGACCCGCGCCGAGTTCGATGGGGAAGTCGTCGTAACGGTTGGGTGACGGAGCGTGATCATGGTCGTGGTCGTGATCATCGTGGTCGTGATCATCGTGGTCGTGATCATCGTGGTCGTGATCATCGTGGTCGTGATCATC
>JAQBWJ010000183.1 GCA_027625215.1 Candidatus Poribacteria bacterium | reverse complement strand
GCCGCTGGAAGCGGAGGAAACGTTGGATTGGCTGATTCAGCGGTGGCAATGGGCGAAAGCGCCTTCTCGCGGCAAGAAAACGACACCGGAATATCGAATGAAGCAACTCCTCTTGCGGACGCGCAAGGATTGGAAACGCAGCCGTGACCAAACCAACAATCCGACCGAACAAGCGATCGGACGGCTGTTGAAGGTACGCTCCAAGACAATGCGTGGCTTCAAGAAGTCGGAGAACATCGTCGGCTTCGTGAACGTCACAGCGTGGATTGACCGACAAGACGGCTTTGTCCAGATGGGAGCCTTGGTTGCTTAATCGCAACGAGCTACCGACAATAGGTGTCTCAATCCGCCATGAGACGATTTTGACACCATGAATGGGACAGTCACAACGATTGTCGCGGTTTGCTTGACAACGCGAAGGACGCTACCATAGACCGTAACTACAGGCGACCGCGAACGTTCGGCATGCAAGGCGGTCATCGCGCGGCTCTCTCGCATCGTTTTTGAGGTTCGGGGAATCAGCCTCTCGCCGACGCCGGGGATTCACGTTGTCATAAGGACAAGGGACGATACACAAGGGACGACCCGTATGTTCGATTTCATCATGAACAAGATCGTCGGGACGAAGAACGACCGCGATATCAAGAAAATGCGCCCGGCGGTCGATCATATCAACCGTCTCGGCGAACCGCTGAAAAAACTCGGCGACGCGGAACTGTACGGCAAAACGGCGGGGTTCAAGCAGCGGCTCGAAAACGGCGAATCGGTGGACGACCTGATGTACGAGGCGTTCGCGGTCGTCCGCGAGACGGCGCACCGCGTCATCGGCGAGCGACCGTACGACGTGCAGTTGATGGGGGCGATGACGCTCCATGCGGGAAAAATCGCCGAAATGAAGACGGGGGAAGGAAAAACCCTCACCTCGACGCTGCCGATCTACCTGAACGGGTTGACGGGCAAAGGCGTTCACGTCGTCACGGTGAACGAGTTCCTCGCCCAGCGCGACGCGGATTGGATGGGCGCGATCTTCAAGGCGTTGGGACTGACGGTCGGCGTGACGCTCGAAGGCGCGCGCGTTGATCGCAAACAGGCGGCGTACGCTTGCGATGTTACGTACGGGACGAACTCCGAATTCGGCTTCGACTATCTCCGCGACAACAGCAGCGCGCGACACCGCACCCACCGCTGTCAGGGCGCGCTCCACTACGCCATCGTGGACGAGGTTGACAGCATCCTCATCGACGAGGCGCGGACGCCTCACATCATCTCTCAGCAACGGTCGGGCGGCGGCGAGTACGTCAAGGTGGATCGGATCATCCGACGGTTTGAAGAAGGCAAGCACTACGAACTGGACGAGAAGCGGTCGAAGCGAGGTTCCGCGTCGCTGATTGACGACGGGATCGACACGCTCGAACGAGAGTTTGCCGTTGAAAACCTGTTCGCGCCGGAAAACATCGACCTGCTGCACGTCGTGACGCAATCGCTGAACGCCCACGCGCTCTACCGCAACGACGTGGACTACGTTGTCCAAGACGACCGCGTCATCATCGTGGACGAAAACACGGGGCGGATGCAGCCGGAACGACGGTTCGGCGACGGGTTGCATCAGGCGTTGGAAGCGAAGGAAAACGTCAAGATCGTCCACGAGAGCCAGACGGTCGCGCGGATCACCTTCCAGAACTATTTCCGCCTGTACGAGAAACTCGCGGGCATGACGGGAACGGCGGCGACCGAAGCGCCTGAGTTCCACCAAATCTACGGGTTGGATGTGATCGTCGTCCCCACGAACGAACCGATTTGCCGCGACGACAAACCCGATTTCGTCTACCGGAACATGAAGGGCAAGATGAAGGCGGTTGTCGAGGAGGTGAAGGGGCATTACAAGGTCGGTCGCCCCGTTCTTCTCGGCACGGCGTCCGTCGAGTCGTCGGTCGCGTATCACAAAATGCTGACGGCAGAAGGCATCCCCCACCGTGTCCTGAACGCGAAGGAGCACGAGAAGGAAGGGGAGATCATTCTGCATGCGGGACAGAAACACGCCATCACGATTGCGACGAACATGGCGGGTCGCGGCGTCGATATCAAACTGGGACAAGGCGTGCGCGAACTCGGCGGGTTGGTCGTCATCGGCACGGACAGGCACGACTCGCGGCGCATCGACAACCAGTTGCGAGGGCGGTCGGGACGACAGGGCGACCCGGGACTGTCGCGGTTCTACCTGTCGCTTGAAGACGAACTGATGCGGAAATTCATGTCGGACGGCGTCATCAACATGATGGATCGGCTCGGCATGGAAGAGGACGTTCCCATCGAACACAAGATGGTAACGCGCGCCATCGAGAAGGCTCAGGAGCGGGTCGAACAGAACCACTTCGAGGGTCGCAAACAGATTCTCAAGTACGACATGCCGCTCAGCAAGCAGCGCGAGATGGTCTACGACCTCCGCAACCGCATCCTCGACGGCGACAACCTGCGCGAAGACGTGATGGAGTTCGTCGAGAACGCGGTTGAAGGCAAGATCGACGAATTGCTGCCTCAGGGCGAGCGCGAGCATTGGGACCTTGAAGAGCTCGGCAACTGGGTGACGCGCAACTGCGGGGTCGAAGTCGCCGAGATTCCAACCGATGCGGAGCGCGTCGAACTGGACGAACTGCGCGAGAATCTCGTCAAGGCATTTCATCGCCAGTATGATCTGCGCGAACAGCAGATCGGCTCCGACATGATGCGCGAGGTGGAACGGCTCGTCCTCCTTGACCGCATCGACCATCACTGGATGGAACACCTGCACAATATCGACTATATCCAAGAAGGCATCGGCTTTCGCGGCTATGCGGGCAAAGACCCCGCCATCGAGTTTCAGCGCGAGGCGTTCGGACTGTTTCAACAGATGCTCGACCGCATCCACGAGGACGTGTCGCAGTTCATCTTCCGCGTCCACATCCAAGTGTTGAACCAGCCGCAGGACGCGCCTCCTCCCGACACGTCGGACCCGCAAGGGCAGTCTCGGAGCGGCGCGACGAAGGCGGCTGCGTCGTCGGCAGCGGCTCGATTGGGGAGTCAGGCGAGGGCGGCGCAGAATCCGTACGGCAAGGTCGGGCGCAACGAACCGTGTCCGTGCGGCAGCGGCAAGAAGTTCAAGCAGTGTCACGGTCGTCTCGGCTAAGGGCGCACGCAAGGGGCGACACGGGCTTTGAAAGACCTCCTTTTTCTCAACCTTCGTTTCCCGTATCCGCCCAATCGGGGCGACCGGATACGGACGTACCATTTCCTGCGCGGTCTGGCGGACCGCTATCGCATCCACCTTGTCACGTTTTATGAGCGTCCCGAAGAACTGATCGGCGTTTCGGCGCTGCAAGAGTACTGCGCGACGGTGCATCACGTTCCTTACGACAAGAATGCGGGGAAACGGAAGGCGGCGCTCGGCTTCTTCGGCGGCGACCCGCTGCAAAACCGCCTGTGGCACTCCGATGAAATGGCGACGACGATCCGCCGAGTGATGGACGAGGTAAAGCCGGACGCGATGCAGGTCGAGTTTTTCCGCATGGCGCAGTATGTTCAGGACGCGCGAGTTCCAAAACTGCTCGACCTGTGCGACGCGATGGCGATGAACCTCAACCGCCGCCGCGCGTTTGAGACGAACCCGCTGAACAAGTGGCTAATTGGCGTGGAGGAGTCGCGCACGCGGACGTTCGAGACGAAGATCGCCGCGAAGTTCGACCGGGTGACGGTCGTGTCGCCTTTTGATCGGGACGCGCTGCAAAAGGCGTCGCCGAACCTGAACGCCGAAGTCGTCACAAACGGGGTCGATTTGGACTATTTCACGCCGTCGGGCGACGCCAAACCGAAGGACGATCCGCCGACGATCCTGTTCACCGGAACGATGGACTACTTTCCGAACACGGACGCGGCGTATTATTTAGCGGAATCGGTGCTGCCGAAGATTCGGGAGGAACGCGACGACGCGCGATTGATCGTCGTCGGGACGAACCCCCCGAAGCGGCTCCAGAAGTTGCACGGCAAAAACGGCGTGTACATCACGGGCGCGGTTGAGGACGTTCGCCCGTTTTTTGAGGTGGCGGATGTGTTCGTGTCGCCGATGCGGTGCGGCTCCGGTTTGCAGAACAAGAACCTTGAGGCGATGGCGATGGGCGTTCCCGTCATCACGACGCCGACGGGGGCTCAGGGATTGAAGGCGGTCCCCGGCGAAGACTACATCCGCGACGATCATCCGGGTATGATCGCGCACTACGTCTTCAGGCTGCTGGAGGACTCGAACTATCGCCAGACGCTGACGAAAGCGGGACGCGCCTACGTCGAACGGGAGCACAATTGGGGCGTCGTGACGAAGCAACTCGGCGATCTGTTGGATGGAATGACGGAATCTACGGCATAAAATACCTCCCCTCGTCATTCTGAGTCACGGATTGCCCAAGAATCCCGATTACGACCCGCAACGTCCGGGATTCTTCCCCGCGTTGCGCCGTCCCCTTCGGGGCTTGTTCAGAATGACAAGTTGGTGACAGAGAGCGGATGAAGAACACACGCAACTTTTCGATCATCGCCCATATCGATCACGGCAAATCGACCCTCGCCGACCGCTTGATCGAGATGACGGGCACGCTCCAGCAGCGGCAGATGCGCGAGCAGGTGCTCGACGCGATGGACTTGGAGCGCGAGCGCGGCATCACGATCAAGGCGACCGTCGTGCGGCTGAACTACAAGGCGCAGAACGGCGAACTGTACGAACTGAACCTGATCGACACGCCGGGGCATGTCGATTTCACCTATGAAGTGTCGCGCAGTCTTGCCGCGTGCGAGGGGGCGATCCTCGTCGTGGACGCGGCGCAGGGCGTCGAAGCGCAGACGGTGGCGAACGTGCTGCTCGCGTTGGAGCAAGACCTCGAAATCGTCCCGGTCATCAACAAGATCGACTTGCCGGGCGCGCAGGTGGAGCTCGTCACGGAGCAGATTTCCGACCTGTTGGGCGTGTTGCCGCACGAAATCTTGCTGGCGAGCGCGAAGGAGGGGAAGGGCGTCCCCGAAATCCTCGAAGCGATTGTGCATCGCATCCCGCCGCCGAAGGGCGATCCGAACGCGCCGTTGAAGGCGTTGGTGCTCGACTCGGCGTACGACTCCTATCGCGGGATCGTCATGTATACGCGCGTCATCGACGGCTCGATCACGAAGGGTCAGCCGATCCTGCTGATGGCGGCGAACAAGGTGTACGAGGCGGACGATCTCGGCGTCTTCACCCCGTCGATGCGGCCCGTTGAATCGTTGCAGGCGGGCTCCGTCGGGTATGTCATCGGGAATATCAAGGACATCCGCGACACGAAGATCGGCGACACGCTGACCGATCCCGCCAACCCGACGAAGAATCCGTTTCCCGGCTATCAGGAGTTGCAACCGCTCGTCTTCTGCGGGCTGTACCCGACGGACGCCTCCGAGTATGCGCTGCTGCGAGACGCCCTTGACCGATTGCGCCTGAACGACAGTTCCTTCACGTTTGAGCCGGAAACGTCCGACGCGCTTGGCTTCGGGTTCCGCTGCGGGTTTTTGGGACTGCTGCACATGGAGATCATCCGCGAGCGGTTGGAACGGGAGTTCGACCTAACGTTGATCACGACCGCGCCGAACGTCCGTTATCAAGTGACGACGACGCGCGGCGACGTGATCGAGATCGAAAACCCGTCCGACATGCCTGACGCAGGCGTCATCGCGCA
>JAQBWJ010000182.1 GCA_027625215.1 Candidatus Poribacteria bacterium | reverse complement strand
AATCGACTCGATCTGATGGAAGAACGCGGGCGAAAACTCGACCAAGTAGCCGCGGTCAATCGACAGCGCGATCCGTCGCCCCAACTCCTCGAACTCGAGCACGTCTTGATTCAGGTCGCGCCGCAACTCCTGCATCGCTTCAACGTTGTCCTGCGAGATGCCCTCCATGAAGGCGCGCATCCCCGCCAACCCCTGGAAGTGTCCGCCCGTCGCCAAGAACAGGACGGACCGACCCGGACGGTACTCCGGTTGCTGCATGATGCGGATCAGTTCGAACATCGACGCGATGCCCGCCGTCGTGTCCGCGCCCGGAGCGAGCGTCGGCACGACCGACATTGAGTCGTAATAGCCTTGAATGATGATCAGTTCGTCGCGCAGCACGGGGTCGTTGCCGCGCAGGAAGCCTTGAATGTTCTGCCCCGAGTGCTTTTCCCATTGAACGTCGGCGGTCAATTGTCCCGTCAGGTTGACCGTCTTGCCGCCGTCTTCGCCGAGCGCATCGAGCAGGAATTGCGCGTCGTCTTTGCTCATCCAGAAGCGGGGCAGGTTCGCCGGAACGGTGAGGTACTTGTTCTCGGCATTACCGCGACTCGTGTCGTCCGGCTCGATGAAGATGACCGCTTGCGCGCCGAGCATCGCCGCATTGATCCAGTCCGGGGTGGAGTTGAAGTCCACTAACACGATCGCGCCGCGAGGGACGAAGACCGCGCCTTCGACGGTCTTTGCGCCGTCCGCGTCCGCCGATTCGTCAATGCTGCCGTCGTTGTCGTTGTCGATGCCGTCCGCGTTCCACGTCGCAATCGTTGAGAAGGGGTCGGTTTCGCCGTCTTCGTCGATCTCGCCGTCGCCGTTGTTGTCGATCCCGTCCTGCCCGCGGCTCAAATGCAGATTGAGGATATCGTCCAGAATGCTGCCCGGAGTGACGCGGAACCGATGCGCGACCGAATCGAGCGTGTCGTCCGGCTGAACGGAGTACCAAAATCCCCCCACTTCCTTCTCGTCGAAGTCGGAGAGCGTCGCGTCCTCGCCGTAGATCAACCGCCCCGTCAACCCGCCCGTCGGAATGAAGACGGACGTTTCGGGAACGGGCGACACCTCGCCGTCTGGATCGGCGTCGTCCACATAGCCGTCATTGTCGTTGTCGAGCCCGTCCATCCGCTGCCGCTGCAAGGCGTTGTTGCGGGGATCGTTGACGACCGTTTCGGCGTCCACCAAATACGCGGCGGCGATGCTTTCAAGCGTTTCGCCTTCCGAGACGCGGTGCTTGATCCCGTTCGCAATAAACGAGGTACGCACGAGGTTGGGCCAAATCGCGCGGATCGAGACTTCCTTGACCGTCATCCCGTCCGCCGACATGACGCTCAGGCGACCCGTTTCCTTATCGACGGGAACGGTGATCGGGAAGGTGCGCGTGTTCACGTTTTCAAGACCGAGTTCTTGGAATCGGTCGAAGACGTACTTCGCGGCGCTCTCCGCGCCTCCATAGCCGGTGACGCGCGTTTCGAGCGCGGTTAGACGCGCCACGTCGCGCTTCATGTTGTCGACGTTCACGGCGCGACGGATCGCTTCCGCGTCTTCGGAGAGCGTCAGTTCGGCGGTTCCCTGAGCGAGCACACTGAGGACGGGCATCGCCACAATCAACGCGACGCGCACCCACCATACTGCGAGTGAACGGGTTGCATGTGGTCGCCGACTCAAGAAGGGGATCACAGGAATCATCGTCTTCCGCACCTTCTGCCGCGTGGGGGTAGGGTCAAGTCCGCCAGATTGATTTCTGAAGCGCCGAACTCTGTTTAATTAGACGCGAGATTGTCGGCGAGTTGGCGCGCGGCGTTCCGCGCCGTTTCAGGATGAACTGCGTTCGAGCCATCGCCAAGTCACGCATCGGACGTGAGGGTAGCACGCATGTATTGACGTGTCAACAACGGTGGCGTCGCCCTTCGGGATGCCGCATGGGGAAACGGTGCGCGCGCGGCGCGGATTGTGTTAAAGTGAACGATATCCGTCAGGAGGAAAAGGAGATTTTGGGAATGAGTTCAACACAGTACCGAATCGCGCCGCCCGGCTTCACGACGGACCAGTGGGACGAGTTCATGGAAGAAGGGTTCCTCACGTTCGAGGACGCCCTCTCGCCTGACGACGTGCAGTTTTATCTGGACGCGATTGACGAAATGGCGTCCGCCGACTCGCGCTACGAGGACGGCAAGCACTACGGACCCGGCAACGTGGTCGAACGCCACAAAGCGTTCGCCGACTTGATCGACCACCCCCGACATGTCGGGTACGCCTACGACATTTACGGCGAACTGCTCAAACTCCACATCTCGCAGGTCTTCATTCGACCCAAAGGCGGACCGCACAACATCTGGCACCCGGACGGCGCGCGTTCCGTGCCGTACGGCGTATTCGCGCCGGAACTGCCGCTTCAGTTGAAGGTGGGATATTGGTTGACCGACGTACCGCGCCCCAAGATGGGCAACTTCGTCTACATGCCCGGCAGCCACTTCACCCACTACATGGACGGCTACGACACGCACCGCAGTCTGCCCGGCGAACGGATCGTCACCGTCCGCGCCGGAACGATGACCCTAATGCACGCGAACACGTGGCACCGCGTCGAGCCGAACGAGTCGGACGTGACGCGCAAAAACATCTTCTACGCGTACTGTCCCTCGTGGGTCTGCGAAGGCGACCGCCTCAAGTCCGACCCCGAATGGTTGAAAACCCTCAACCGCGAGCAGCGTATCATCATGCGGAGTTACGACGGCGCGTACACGAAGACCAAACCGCCTGAAAGTGACTCTCCTCTGTTCCTCGACCGCGAAACCGGCTCCGACGCCGATCCCGGCAGCGACGAGACCGTCGCCCTCAACCGCCGCAAGCGGATGACGTGGGTCGAAAAACGGATGGGCTCGCCATACAACGGGGCGTTGTCTCATCGGTTTGAAAAACAACGGTTGCAACGGAGCGCGTCGTGAGCTGGTGGAGAAGGCTCGAATCGGTGTTGCGTCCGCGTCCGATTTGAGCCATCCTTAACGTGCGGTGGCGACAATCAACCCAATCGCCCGCTCGATACGGATATCGGATCGAAAGCATGATGCGTATTTTACGCCATCGACATACCCGAATCCTTGCGCTGTGCACCCTTGCGATCTTCGTCGTGTTGACGGGCATCGGCACGGCGCACGCCGCGAGCCATCTTTCCAATATCGCTCACGTCGACAACTGCCAACTCTGCGTTTGGCACCATGCCATCCAAACGGCGACGCTCGCGGCGGCGGTCGTTTCCGCCGTCATCCTCATCGTCCAACGCCGAACGTACCCGCCGCAAGCCGTTCGCTCGACGCAGTACGCCTCCCGCGCCCATTCTTCCCGCGCGCCACCGTTTCGTTCCGTGCGCTGAACCTCAAGATCCATACATAACGTCAACTCCGTGACGACCGCGAGCGCCTCCGTTTTGCAGACGCGCGCCGTCGTCGCGGCGATGACTTCGCATCGGAACGAAAGGCAATTGAATATGCGCTCGTCCAATGTCTGGACGTGGAGCGTCCTGTTCGCTCTCGTCGGCATCGTTGCGTCTTTCGCGCAAACCCCATCGACCACTGTTACCGGAACGTCGAATGTCCTCAATCCCGCCATCAGCGTCAACGGACTCTTCCTCGGCAAAGTCGCCCTCTCGGAAGAAGAACACGAAGACGATCATGATCAAGAGGGCGAGGAACACGAGGAACACGAAGAAGGTCACGAAGACGACGCAGAACACGAACATTCACACGGTGGCTCCGGTGAGCCGGGCATCGAAGTCCAAGAAATCGAACTCCAACTAAGCGCCGCCATCGATCCCTACCTGACAGGGACAATAATCCTTGCGATGCACGGCGTGTCCGGCATCGAACTCGAAGAAGGCTACGCGGAAACGCTCGGTCTTCCCGCGAATCTCGCCCTCCGCTTCGGCAAATTCTTCCAACCCTTCGGCAAACACAATCGCCTTCACACACACGCCTTCCCGTTCATCCAATCGCCGATGATCCACGAAACGATATTCGGCGGCGAGGGGTTGAACGAGGTCGGCGTCGAAGCGAGTGTTTTGCTCCCGACGCCATGGTTCTCGGAAGTCCGCGCGTCTGTCGGCAACGGCGACAACGAGGTGCTGTTTGCTTCCGAATCGGGAGGCGACCTGTCCTACACCGGACGATTGATGAACTTCTTCGAACTTACCGACGACGCGAAGGTCGAAATCGGCGTCTCCGGGGCGACAGGCGCCGCTGCCGATACCGAGCGATGGTCGAAAGCGTTTGGAGTAGACGCGACGTTCAAGTGGGTCGCTGCGGGTGCCTCGAAACGCACGCTCATCGCGCAGGGCGAGTTTCTTCGGGGTGAAGTTGGGGACGAGGCAGCATCAGGCGGCAGCGGCGTCGTGCAGTTCCGGTTTCTCCGGCGATGGTGGGCGCAAGCGGGGCTCGATATGCAAAAACCGTTCGGCTCCGACGAAACGCCGAACCGTCTCCGCGCGCTCATCGCCTACGTGCCGACGGAGTTCTCCGCGTGGCGCATCCAGTTCACACAGACCAAGCACCCGGACGAAGACCCCGAACGCGAACTGCTGCTTCAACTGAACGTGACGCTCGGTTCTCGCCCTGCCCATGCCTACTGATTCGGGAGGAATCACGATGAAACGTTTCGCGTTGTTCCTGCTGCTCGTTTCAACGGCGATGCCCGCGCGAGCGTTGCGAGTCGTCACGACGGTTCCGTCGCTCGCGGCGATCACCAAAGAGGTCGGCGGCGGTCTGGTGGAGGTCGAATCCATCGCGCGCGGCGTCCAAGACCCGCACTACCTCGAAGCCAAGCCGAGTTTCATGCGCGACTTGAACAAAGCCGATCTGCTGATTTTCAACGGTCTGGAGTTGGAAGTCGGCTGGTTGCCGCTGATCGTCAAGGGCGCTCGCAACGACAAACTGACGCCCGGCAGTCCAGGACTGCTCGACGCCTCCGAGAACATCGAACGGTTGGAAGTTCCCGTCGGGCAGATCGACCGCTCAATGGGAGACGTTCACCCCGAAGGCAACCCGCACTACCTGCTCGACCCGCGCAACGGCGTGATCGTCTCGGCGGCGATTGCGAAACGCCTCTCCGAACTCGACCCGACCCACGCGGCGGACTACGCGGCGAACCAAAAGAGGTTCGCCGCCGCAATGGGAGAACGCATCGCCGATTGGGAGTCTCGGCTTCGCTCGTTGAAAGACCGCCCCTTCGTCGCATACCACAAGACGTTCACCTACTTGGCGGACTGGATCGGTTTCAAGGTGGTTGGGTTCATCGAGGAGAAACCGGGCATTCCGCCGTCGCCTCGCCACCTCGCGGAGTTGAGCCGCTGCATCGACGCCGACGGCGTCCACGTCGTGATTTACGCGAACTACAACCCGAAGAAACAGGTGGAGGGGATCGCCGAACGAACAGCCGCCGCGGCGGTCGAACTCCCCGCCGACGTGGGCGCGGAGAAGTCGATCCTCACGTACGCCGACCTGTTCGAGACCATCGTGAAACGGATCGGAGCGGCGACCCCATGAGCGACTTCCTGTTCATCATGGCGGCTCCATTCGCGGCGTGTATCCTCCTTGTGGGGATACACGCATATTTGGGATTGCATGTACTCGCGCGGGGCGTTATCTTCGTAGACCTTGCGTTGGCGCAAATTGCGGCGTTCGGGGCAACCGTCGCCGTTTTATACGGG
>JAQBWJ010000181.1 GCA_027625215.1 Candidatus Poribacteria bacterium | reverse complement strand
GAACCGAACGAGACGTTCACGATCACCCTCTCCAGCCCGACGAACGCGACGCTCGGCACAACCGTCATGACGGGGACGATCCAGAACGACGACGGCGACCCCGCTCTGTCCGTCGAGAGCGTCGCCGTCGCGGAGAGCGCGGGCGCGGCGACCTTCACGGTAAGTCTCCTCCCCGCGAGCGCCCAGACGGTCACGGTGAATTACGCGACGACGGACGGCACGGCGACGGCGGGCAGCGACTACACGTCCGCGTCCGGCGCGCTGACCTTCGCGGCGGGCGAGACCTCCAAGACGGTCGTCGTGTCGATCACGAACGATTCGTTGGATGAGGCGAATGAGACCTTCACCCTGAGTCTCTCCGGCGCGACGGGCGGCGCGTCCATCCTGACGAGTCAGGCGACCGCGACGATCACGGACGACGACCCCGCCCCCACTCTCTCGATCAACGACGCGACGGCGGCGACGGAAGGCGGCGCGGCAACGTTCACCGTGACCCTCTCGACCGCGAGCGGGCAAACGGTGACGGTCGCCTACGCAACGGCGAGCGGCACGGCGACTTCGGGGAACGACTTCACCGCGACCTCCGGCTCGCTGACCTTCGCGGCGGGCGAAACGACCAAGACCTTCACCGTCGCCACGACCGACGACGCGACGGACGAGTCCGACGAAACGTTCGTCGTGAACCTCACGTCGCCGACGAACGCGACGCTCTCCGACGCGCAGGGGCTCGGCACGATCACCGACAACGATGGACCCGCCATCTCGATCAACGACATCACGCTCACCGAAGGCAGCGGCGGCGCGACAACGGCGACCTTCACGGTGAGCCTGTCCGCCGCCAGCCCGCAGACGATCACGGTCGCCTACGCAACGCTCGACGGCTCCGCCATCGGCGGGACGGACTACACGGCGACCAGCGGCACGCTCACTCTCGCCATCGGCGCGACGAACGGCTCGATCACCGTCTCCGTCGCCGCCGACACGACGGACGAGTCGGACGAGACGTTCACGGTGAGCCTGTCGTCGCCCACCAACGCGACGCTCGCGGACGCCTCCGGCATCGCCACGATCATCGACGACGACGGTCCCTCAATCTCCGTCGCCGACGCGAGCGTGACGGAGGGCGGCGCGGCATCCGTCACGGTGAGCCTGTCCGCCGCCAGTCCGCAGATCGTCAGCGTCGAGTATGCGACGGCGAACGGCGCGGCGACGGCGGGCACCGACTACACCGCCACGTCGGGGACGGTCTCCTTCCCCATCGGGCAGACGACGCAGACCGTCTCCGTCTCCACGACCGACGACACGGTCCGCGAGTCGGACGAGACGTTCACGGTGAACCTCGCCAACGCGACGAACGGCACGATTTCGGACGCCGCAGGGCTCGTCACGATTGTCGACAACGACGCGGACGTATCCCTCTCCGTCAGCGACGAGACGGTGACGGAGGGCAACTCCGGCGCGACGACGGCGACCTTCACCGTCACCCTCTCCGGCGCGAGCGGTTCGACGGTGACGGTTGGGTACGCGACCTCAGACGGTTCCGCGACGGCGGGCGACGACTACGTGAGCGTCTCCGGCTCGTTGTCCTTCGCGGCGGGCGAGACCTCCAAGACCTTCACCGTGACGGTGTTGGGCGACGCGCTGAACGAGCCGACCGAAACGTTCACCGCGACGCTCTCGAACGCGACGAACGCCTCCATCAGCGACGCGACGGGCATCGGCACGATCACGAACGACGACGGCGCGCCGACCCTCTCCATCGCCGACGCGACGGCGACCGAAGGCGACTCCGGCAACGTCGCCGTGACGCTGACGGTGACGCTTTCGGCGGCGAGCGGGCAGTCCGTCACGGTGGCGTACGCGACCGCAGACGGAACGGCGACCTCCGGCAGCGATTACGTCGCGGCGAGCGGCGCGCTTACCTTCGGCGCGAACGAGACGACCGCGACGATCACGGTCGAAGTCTCCGGCGATCAAGTGGACGAGTTGGACGAGACGTTCACCGTGAACTTGACGAATCCGACCAACGCCGGGATTGCGGACGCGCAGGGACAGGTGACGATCACGGACGACGACGCGCCTCCGACGCTGACTGTCGGCTCATCGACCGTCACGGAGGGCGATTCCGGCGCGACGACCGTTTCCGTTCCCGTTACGTTGACGGGCGCAACGTCGCAGATCGTCACGGTGAACTACGCGACCTCCGACGGCGCGGCGACTTCGGGCAGCGACTATACGGCGGCGTCGGGCGCGCTGACCTTCGCGGTCGGCGAGAGCGCGAAGTCGATCAGCGTGACGATTCTCGGCGACACGATGGACGAGGACGATGAAACGTTCGCCGTCATGCTGTCCTCCCCGACAAACGCGACGCTCGGCACGGCGACGGCAAACGTCACGATCACCGACGACGACGCGCCGCCGTCCATCCGTATCGAAGCGGCGACGGCGACGGAGGGAGGCGTGATGACCTTCACCCTCGCGCTCTCAGCGGTGAGCGCGAAGACCGTCACCGTCCAATACGCGACGGCGAACGGCGTCGCGGCGGCGGGCAGCGACTACACCGCCGCCTCCGGCACGGCGACGATCCCGGCGGGCAGCCTGACGACAACGATCTCCGTCACCACGACAAGCGACACGGTGGACGAGACGAACGAGACGTTCGTCGTGAACCTGTCGAACGCGACGAACACGACGATCTCCGGGGGACAGGCGACGGGGACGATCATCGACGACGACGGACCCACGATCTTCATCGACGACGCGACCGTGACGGAACGCAACTCCGGGACGACGCTGGCGGCGTTCGTCGTCCATCTGTCGGCGGCGAGCCCGCAGACGATCACCGTTCAGTACGCTACGGCGGACGGCTCCGCGACGGCGGGTTCGGACTATACCGCGAAGTCCGGCGCGTTGACCTTCGCCGCCGGGACGACCTCGCAGTCCGTCACCGTCTCCGTTATCGGCGACACGACGACGGAATCGGACGAAACGTTTTTCCTGAACCTAACGAACCCGACGAACGCGACGAACGCGGACGCGCAGGCGGTCGGCACGATCGCCAACGACGACTCGTTCAGCGCGTCGATCAACAGCGCG
Source organism: Candidatus Poribacteria bacterium (assembly GCA_027625215.1). Taxonomy (GTDB): domain Bacteria; phylum Poribacteria; class WGA-4E; genus JAQBWJ01. The sequence continues at coordinate 2,655 of JAQBWJ010000181.1, read as the reverse complement.
ACCGTCACCGAAGGCAGTTCGGGCGCGACGACGGCAACGCTCACCGTGACGCTTTCGGGTGAAAGCAACGGCGCGATCTCCGTCGCCTACTCCACGGCGGACGACTCCGCGACGGCGGGTTCCGACTACACGGCGACCTCCGGCACGCTCACCTTTGCGACGGGCGAGGTGACGAAGACGATCTCCGTTCCCGTCACCCCCGACACGGTCGATGAGGCGGACGAGACGTTCGTGGTGAACCTGACGAACCCGACGAACGTCACGCTCACGAATACGCAGGGGACCGTCACCATCACGGACGACGATGGGTCCTCCATCTCCGTCGCGGATATCAGCCTCGCGGAAGGCGACTCCGGCACGACGGGCGCGGTGTTCACCGTCGCGCTCTCCGCCGCGAGCGCGCAGCGCGTCACCGTCAACTACGCAACGGCGAACGGCGCGGCGACCTCCGGCAGCGATTACGTCGCCGTCGGCGGCACGCTCGCGTTTGAGACGGGAGAGTTGTCGAAGAGCGTCACCGTCCCCGTCATCGGCGACACGACGACGGAGGGCGACGAAACGTTCACGCTCGTCCTGTCGAACACGACGAACGCGACCATCGCGACCCCCTCCGCGCAGGCGACAATCCGCGAAGACGACGCGCCGCCGACGCTCACCGGGACGACGGAACTCACCGTGATCAGCGGACGCTCCGGCGCGGTTGCCCTCACCGTGACCGACCCCGACACGACGGCGTTCACCTTCGCCGTGTCGCGCCAACCGAGCGGCGGCGCGGTCGAGATCGACACGACGAGGCGTTCGGTTATCTACACGGCGAACGCGACCTACACGGGCGTCGACCGCGTCGAGATCACCGTGTCCGACGGCAAAACGACCTCCGCGCCGTTGGCGATCATCGTGACGGTGCTTCGCCCGAACCAACCGCCGAGGCTTTCGCCCGTCACAACGACGACGCGCCGCAACACCCCCGTCACGATCCCCCTCGCGGCGACCGACCCTGAAAACGACGCGGTGACGTTCAGGATCGCCACACCCGCCGCGAGCGGTCAGACCAACCTCATCGACAAAACGGTCGTTTACACGCCAAACACGGATTTCACTGGGACGGACACGTTCACCGTCGTCCCGAACGACGGGCGCGACAACGGCCAAGCCGCGACGATCACCGTGCAGGTGCAGCCCGATAACCGCCCGACGGTGCGTAACACGGCGAGATCGCTAGACAACCTGCGCGTCACGTCGGGGGCGGCGCCGTTCGTCATCGAACTCGGCGGCAACACGCCGCTGTTCCTCAACCCGGACCGCGCTCCCGCGCTGTCCGCGAGCTCCTCGAACACGGGCGTCGTCGCGACGGCGCTCAACGGAACGCTTCTGACGCTGACGTTTGGCTCGGCGGGCGTCGCGACGGTGACGGCGCGCGCGGAGACCGCTCAGGACGCCGTGTCGTTCGCCGTCGAGGTGGTTGACGCGACGCAGGGCGACGGGACGCCGCTCCGCTTCGGCAACGTCCGTCCGCAACTGTTCGCGGCGGGCGTGACGGGAACGTTCGCGCTGACAACGGAAGGCGGCAACGGGGCGATCCGTTTCGCGCTGGACCGCGTCGAGGCGGTGACGGCGGCGGCATCCGGCGACGCAGCACCCGAAGTGACCGTCGGTCCGACAACGGGCATCGTGACGTTCCTCGTGTCGGCGATGAACTCGCCGCAGCGGGAGTTCGTCGCAACCTTCACCGCAACCGACACGACGAACACGACCGTCTCAACGAGCGTCGGCGTCCGCGTCCGCAAGCAGAACCGACCGCCCATCGTGACGGCGGACACGTTCGTCGCGGCGGAAGCCGGGTCGCTGGCAATTCTGACCGTCAGCGCGACCGACCCAGACAACGACTCCGTGACGATAGAGGCGTACTCCGACAACACGAACGCGGCACTTCAAGCGGCGATCCGCGCCTTCAACACGGCGACCGCCGCCAAAAACGGCGACGCTTTCGTCAAAGAACTCCGTTTCACGCCGCCGCAAGAGATCAACAACGCGGTTGTCACGCTTCGCTGGACGGGCGACGACGGCATCGGCTCCACCGCCGAGGCGACGCAGTTGCGCGTCGGCGCGGTCGGCAACCTCGCCCCAAGGGTGACGCCCGTCCCCGAACAAACGGTGGACGAAGGCGGCACATGGCAACTCGTCCTTTCGGCGACCGACCCCGACTCCGATCCGCTGTTTTGGGACGCGACCAGCCTCCCGACGGGTTTGACCTTCGACGCGACGACCGGGACGCTCCTTTGGGCGAATATCCCGTTCGACCGCGCGGGCTCCTATGTCCTCCGCGCGACGGTGCGCGACCGCCAAGACGCGAGCGACCCGTCCGTGAAGGCGACCCCCCTTGCCATCACGCTGCTCGTCCGAGACGTGAACCGTCTTCCGACGTTCGGCGCGGTGGCGGACGCCATCACCCTGACGCGCGGCGAAACGTTCCAACTCGCCGTCCCCGCGAGCGACCCCGACAGCGACCGCCTCACCCTGACGGCGGCGAACCCGCCCACATGGGCGCGCATTGAAACGGCAACGGGCGGCTTCCGCATCGTCTTCACGACGCCGCAGGACGCGACCTCTCGCCAGATGCGCCTCATCCTGCGCGACCCTCTCGGCGGCATCGCG
>JAQBWJ010000180.1 GCA_027625215.1 Candidatus Poribacteria bacterium | reverse complement strand
CTCTTCGACACGACGGACGCATCGCCCCAAGAGACGGCGACCGCGCTCATCGAGTGGATCGCGGAACGAATCGCGTGACGGTTTACCAGTCCGCGACGCTGCCGTCCGAGTCGTAGAAAAACTCGCCGCCGAGCTCTTCCGCATAATCCTCGATGTTCCGCTCCGCCGCGTCCGTATTGATCTCGAAGCCGAGTCCGGGCTTGGTCGGCAGTTCGATGTGCCCGTTGACGACCTGCCAGTCCTCCTGAAGCAGCCCCGCGCCGAGCCCTTGATCGATCTGTTCTTGGACGAGGAAGTTCGGCACGGCGGCATCCACCTGCAACGACGCCGAGAACGCGACGGGTCCAATCGCGCAGTGCGGCATGATGTGCATGTAGTACACCTCCGCCATGTTGGCGATCTTCTTGATCTCGCTGATGCCGCCGCAGTGGGAGGTGTCGGGTTGAATGTAGGCGCAGGCGCGTTTCTCGAAGACCTCGCGGAAGTCCCACCGCGTCAGGAGCCGCTCGCCCGTCGCGATGGGGAACGGCACTTTATCGGACACCTCTTTGAGCGCGTCCACGTTTTCTTGGGGAACGGGCTCCTCGACGAACATGGGGCGCATCCCCTTCAGTTCGTGGCAGATTTCGACGGCGAGCGCGGGGGTCATCTTGCCGTGAAAGTCGTAGCAGAGCTCCACGCCATCCCCGACCCATTCCCGCGCGAGGTAGGCGCGTTTCACGAACTCGTCAATGACGGCGGGCGGTTCGTGCGCGCGCCACTTGCCGCCGGGACCCGATTTGAACGCCGTATAGCCCTTCGCCATCAACATATCGAGCCGCTCGCGGGAACGCGCCAAGCCATCGTCCGACAGCGAGCCGATCCCCCAGTGGGCGTAGACGCGGATGCGGTCGCGCACCGCCCCGCCGAGCAGTTCGTACGTCGGGACGCCGTGACGCTTCCCGGCAATATCCCACAACGCTTGGTCGATGCCGGAGAGCGCCGTCATCAGGACGTTCCCGCCGCGAAAGAACGCCGATCTATAGATGTGCTGCCAGTGGTGCTCGATCCGCAACGGGTCTTTGCCGATCAGGTAGTCCACAAGTTCCTCGACCGCCGCGACGGTGCTTTTCGGTTTCCCTTCGAGCGTCGTCTCGCCCCACCCGACGATACCCGTGTCCGTGGTGATCTTGATGAGGCGAACGCGCCGTATCGGATAAAACTGCTCAATTTTGGCGATTTTCATGCGTCAAGAATCTCCTTACCCTCTGCTTCCCAAATTCGGGTGATCGGTCACGGGGGGCGTTCATAAACGGTAACGCTTCGCCGCGTCTCATTCGCCTCGCGCGCGCGCAAGAGAGCGCCGCATGAGTTTGTCGCGGGTGCGGTCGGTCGGTCAAGCGGTCGTTTTACAACCGGCTGGCGTTTGGGAGCGAATCGAACCGCGTGATTGACGTTCGGTTGAACGCAATGAGGAACACGCGAGCATTGGGGAACGTTTGTCGATCCGGTCGTTTGTACGATATGGTGTACCGTCGCCATGCGCGATGGGAGTACGGCGGCGGAGCGCCGCAATGCAATATACAGGGGATCGGACGCGGACACTTCGGCAAGAGGGAGGACGGGCGCGTGTGGGATAAACAGGGTGATCGAAACGTAACGGCAGGAGCGTTTTCATCGTTTTCCGTCGTAGCCGCAAACGGGGGCGTCGCCTCAGTGAGCGGCATCGCACACCGGCTACGACGGAGGACAACGATGAGCGTACGACAACGACTTTCTCTTTGGATGCTGGGGATCGCGGTCTTTGTGCTGTGGAGCGTCGCGATGATGGTCGCGTGGTCCGCGCCCGTGATCGTCGTGCTCGGCACCGTGAAAGACAGCAACGGCACTCCGCAGGACGGATGGAGCGTCACCGTCCGCAACACGACGAACAACAAGGAAGGCTCCTGGGTCACGTCCGACGGCGGGCTGTACCAGGTGACGTTCCTTGATCTCAGCAACAACGCCGCGAGCGCCGGAGACATCCTCCGCATCACGGCGACGGGACCCGGCACGCAGTCCGTCACCGAACAGCACACGATCACGACGTCGGAAATCACCAGCGTGCAGGTGACGGTCGATCTGACCGTCGGCGCGGCGGTTCAGCCTCCGACGCTCGCCTCAATCGACCCTCAAACGGTCACGAAATCGACCAGCCTGCGTCCGTTCACGCTGGTCGGGACGCGGTTTGAGACGGGCGCGGTGGCGGTCGTCAACGGGGTTGAGATTCCGCTGACCATCGGCTCCGCGACGACGGCGACGGGGCAAATCCCCGTGTCGATCCCCGTCGGCGTCTACGACGTGACGGTTCGCAACGCGAACGGTCAAAGCGCGACGCGACAACTCGCGCTGACCATCCGCGCGCCGAAAGCCCCCGAAGACATCACGGGCGACGACGTCATCAACCTGACCGACCTCGTGTTCGTGGCGACCAACTTCGGCAGAACAGGGGTCGGGCTCGCGGGCGACGTGAACGGCGATGGCGTCATCAACATCATCGACATCGTGTCGATTGCGCGACGGTTCGGCGAGGTCTTGACGAGCGCGGCTCCGTCCATCGTGGCATTGCCCGTCGGCGGCGAAGTCGTCGCGCGCGGAACAACGACCGTCTCCGGCGACACGTTCTCCCTCGAACTCGGTCTGGACGCCGCGCGCGAACTCGACGTGGCGGGTTACGACGTGGAACTCGTCTTCGACCCGACGCAGTTGCGGCTCCGTTCCATCGAAGACGGCACGCTGCTCGATGTTGACGGTCGCGCGTTCGCGTTCCACTCGACGCCGGAGGAGATTGCATCGGGTCGTGTTCTTCTAGCCGCCGTCGTCCTGAATGACGAAGCGGCGAGCGATGGCGCGACGAGCGGGCATCTCGGTCGGTTGGAATGGGACGTGATCGGCAATCGCGCCGCAGCGACAAGAAGCGTGCGCGTCATCGGCGGCAATTTGGCAGACCGCGCGGCGACGATGAAGCGTCTCGCGGCGCGCCCGATTCAGTGGGACGTGCGTCTCACCTCCGACGCGCGGACGATGGCGGGGCGCAACTATCCCAACCCGTTCAACCCCGAAACGTGGATCCCCTACCAACTCGCCGATGACGCGGACGTGTCCGTGTCGATCTACGACGCGAGCGGTCAGGTGGTGCGGCGGTTGGAATTGGGTCGGCAGACGACGGGCGGATACGTCACGCGCAGCCGAGCCGCTCATTGGGACGGCAAGAACGCGCTCGGCGAGACGGTCGCCAGCGGACTCTATTTCTATGAGTTCCGCGCGGACGGCTACTCGCAGACGGGACGCATGTTGATCTTGAAATAGATCGACGCAACGGCACGGTTTCACGTCCTCCTTTAAATACAAAAAGAATCGGCGGATCGGGGGAGGTTTTCTCCGGTTCGCCGATTCTTTTTGTTTCCATCGTTGGAGCGACGGGGAGACTATTTCGTCCCGATATAACCCGTCGAGAGCGCGACATCATCGTACCAGACGCGGTTTTCTCGACGGCTTTGGTGGACGTAGAGTTCAATCGTCGCGCGTTTGATCTTGAGGTCGGGCGTCGTGCGCCAGCGGAACCCTTTGTAGTGGATGTACAACTGCCCGTCCACCCACGCCGCCATTTCGCCGTCCGCCTGCCCCGGCGTGTTCGCGCGGATCATCTGCTCCAAACAGACCCATTTGCCGCGTTCGAGCGCGACGCGGCGTTCGTCCGGCGGGAATAGGTTGTTGCCCCAGTATTTGCCGTCGCGTTCGCCCTTCATGTCCATCCAGTAGGTGTAAAGCATCATCGCGCCGGGCGGATCGTACCGCCTCCAGTCGATCCACGGCTCGAAGCCCGCGCCGAAACGGTCGTCGCCGTCCGGTTTGAGTCCCGCCTTGCCCATCTGCGCCCATCGGTCGTCGCCCGCGACCGCGTAGAGGCGTCCGCCGACGTGGTTCAGGTTGCCTTGATCGTAGTCCTCCGCAAACCGAATGTAGCGGCGGAAATAGACGGTGTCGTAGCCGGGATGAAACCAGACGTTCGCGCCGGACGACGCCTCGTTGCCATTGCGGTCGGGCGTCGTCATCTGGAGAGAACCGCTCCCCGTGTGACTGAGCGCGTCATCCGAAACGATCTTCGTGCGACCGTCATCCGCGCCGATGATCCCGTACCACGCATCAAGGCTACTTTCGGACTCGAAGCCGTCCGCGAAAAAGACCGTCCCCGGCGTTTCGAGTCGGGCGACCTCGTTCGGGTCTACGAGCGTCCGTTCCGTCACATCAACGGGGTACGGCGGCTCCGTAGAGGCGAACGTTGCGGCGATCAACCACGCGATCATCATAGGGGGTGTTTGGGAACCTCCGGGCATTCACATGAGTCGGGACGCGCGTCTATTCTGCAAAGCAACCGAGCGCGAACGCAACAGGTTGACCACGCGCTCTTGTGATATGTTGCACGAAGTCGGCGAGGCGTTTCATGATCGAAAGACATCAGGCTGGGACGCGACTTTCAGCGACGAGATTCCGAGAATATTGAGACCTCGCAACCTTCCAAGACGGAGGCGAACGCAACACATTACAAAATTGTAACGCATTCGATGTACACACCGCGAAAATATCTGCGACGATCATACGAAAAGGGGCGATTTCGGGGGTTGATTCGCTACGATGAAGTGCGTATACTTCCTCCCGTTCAACCCGTGGGTCATCGCGGAACGCGCTCGGTGACGGCGTTCTCTGGTACACGCGACTCCCACGACCGCTAACGGAGGGGGCTTCGATCAGCCCGGTGAGACCACTTTTCAGTCCGATTCATAACTATCTTGCGAAGTACAGCATCGCAGGCGGCGGGTTACTCGTCCTGACGCTGCTGACACTCGTCTTGATTTTCCCTCGAACGTCTCACATCACGCGAGTCGGAGTTGCCGTCAGTCAGCCCGTCCCGTTCAGTCACAAGCATCACGTCAGCGGACTCGGCATCGAGTGCATGTACTGTCACTCGGGCGTCGAGGAATCCCCCTACGCGGGCGTCCCGGCGACGAAAGTCTGCATGACGTGCCACTCCCAAGTCTGGACGAACGCGGAGATATTGCAGCCGATCCGAACGAGTTTTGCGACCGAGACGCCGATGAAGTGGAATCGAGTCCACGACCTCGGCAAGTTCGCTTACTTCGACCACAGCATCCACATTGCGAAGGGCGTCGGCTGCGAATCGTGCCACGGGCGCGTCGATACGATGCCGCTCATGTGGAAAGAGAAGCCGATGCAGATGCGTACGTGTCTGGAATGTCATCGAAACCCGGAACAGCATCTGCGCCCGAAATCCGAGATTTTCACTTTCGGCTACAAGCCCGACGAGCCTCAAGAGGTGGTCGGCAAGCGGCTGATGCAAGAGTACGGCGTGCAGCCGTACAACCTACAAAACTGCTCAACCTGCCACCGATAGGCAGCGAATGAGCGCACACGAGATGCGAATGCCGTGATGTTGCATCAACTGACGACAATGAACGCGCCGAACGTCCCCGACCCTGCGGACTCCGTTCCGAAGGTCGATCTCGCCGCCTTGCGCCAAAAACTGGCGAGCGGCAACGGGAAAGAGTACTGGCGCACGCTGGAAGACCTCGCGGACACGGACGAGTTCCGCCAGTTCCTCGCCGAGGAGTTCCCCAACGGCAAAGAGACGGCTGGCGCAGGGTTCGACCGTCGCGCGTTCGTCAAACTGATGGGCGCGTCGTTTGCGTTGGCGGGGCTGTCGGCGTGCGGGCCCGGTCCTGAAAAGATCGT
>JAQBWJ010000179.1 GCA_027625215.1 Candidatus Poribacteria bacterium | reverse complement strand
GAACGGAATCCACGTTTCCGGGTTGAACGGGTTCGGGTAGTTCGCCAACAACCGCGAGGAAGTCGGTGAGATCATCCGAGCGAACACGCGCAGTTGATGCGTGCCGCGTTCAAGACGGATGCGCGCGTTTTCACGCATGTCATACGTCCGCCCGCCTGTTTCAACGTAGAGTCGCATGTTTTCAGGAACGGCGTTTGTGGGCCACTCGAGCATCCCCGCTTCCGCCATGCGCGCGGTGATTGTCCACTCCGTACCGTTGCGGACCGACTGCACCGAACGCATCATGCGTCCAATGGCGTGGTCGGTGTTCGCGTAGATGGAGGAGTAGTTCGCTGTCGGCGGAGCCGGAGGCAGACCGATGTCAAACTTATCGTAAGACGCGGTCGCCATCGAACTTGCGCCGAGTTCGACTTTTTTCGTGACGCCGCTGTTCAACCGCATCGCGATCGGCAGCGACCAATCGAGCGAAGGAAGAGATGGAGCAGTGATGTAGATGTAGTTATAGAACAGTGACGATGCTGCGTCGGCACTCAAATGGCGCGGTTGTGTCAGCAACGCGGTGCCCCAAGTGTCTGCGAACACCCAGTACCCGACACCTGGGTACAGTTCGGAAACCGTGCCGTAAATGCCGTTGGAATACTCGAAGACAGCGTTCTTATTGAAAAGGTCCTTCGTGACAGCCGCCGCGGGTAGAGCGTACGGACCCAAGTAGTCGGATGGGGCGCCGATCAGGTGCCACGTCCCCGCGAACAAGGAAACCTCGAAGTTCCGCAGCGCAGGATGATCGACATCGAAAGACGCATTAACGATGGTCGGCGGCATATCCGCCGTGTGGAAAACGAACATTCCGGTGTCAACCGCTGGCAGGGTGCTGTTGTCGATCGTGACCACAGGCACCCACCCACCGTCGTACGTATAGGCGGATGCTGACGCCGCATCCAATGAGGTCAGATCGCCCAATCCCGGTGCCGAGATCAGGTTCCAACCGGAAACCAAACTGTACGAATGCGTGACTGGATCGCCTTTCATCGACAAAGAAATCGTAAAATCGTACGGGGACGTCGGATTAAGTGTGATGAATTCCTCATTCACCATGTTCCAAGTCTCGCCCGTCGCCTCATTCTTGATGAAAAGAAGCAGATCACCGGCACTGGCTCCCGTCGCCGCCGTCGCCTGACTAACCAACGTCGTCGCGCCATTCGCGGACCAGGCAAGACTATTAGAACCCGAGCTCGTCACGATGCGGAGGTACCATTCGCCAACAATCGCTCCGGCTGGCGGAGGAGTACCAATGGGCAGTTCGTCGATGTCGGTCAACATCCTGACGGAATCGTCGCCTTGAACCGCCCTGATATGCGCCTTCATGCCGGACGTCACGACATCAGGAGGAAGGTTCACGTCCGAGTAGTTGTCGATGGAGCTGTCGGTTCTGCCCAAACCTACCGTCAGGTTGCGGTTGAAGGACGAACCCGAAACCGAAAGCGCCAACGGTGCTACCGGTTCAATCGTGACATTTACCGTCTCCTGAGGACTGATGATAAGAGAATCACTCGCATCAGCCGCCTCAAAGAGAAACTCATCCGCGCCCGTCGTTGTCAGATCATTGAGAATCATCGGCGCGTAGTATCGGACGACCGATCCGACGGGCATCCCCACGGTCCCGAGAGTTGGCTGAAGTGCTGCGAACACAAGCGCGTCTCCGTCAATGTCCGTCGCCGTCAACGTTATGTTCGTAAACGAACCTGCCGCAACCGTTGCAGTGATGCCGCTTGAAGCGGTCGGAGGGCTGTTCACCTTGATGATGTTCAGTTGGATCACCGCCGTCGCTGTCGAGGCATCGCTCGTATCCGTTACGGTGACGATCAGCGCGTCGGACGCTTCGAAGCCCGCCGTCGGCTGACGCGTCGCAACATACTCAATGTCGACGATCGCTGACGGTCCGGAGATGCCAGCTCCTCCGCTTGGAAACGATGCCGTCCCAAGCCACGGTGCGGACGTGATCGCTACGTTGAACGGACCGGTTCCGTCGATCGAGAGTCGGATGATTGGGTTCGGCGTGGAAAACTCATTCACGTCGTACGGTGAAATCGTATCGAGGACACCACTATTCCCCGTGGAGTCGGTACCGGCGACGGCGATCGTTACCGGACCCGACGGCGGCGGCGTTGCGACATTAAAGGAAGCCGACGCGGAGTTCGCGGGCGTGTCGTTGTCGGTCGCCGTGATCGTGTGCGGCCCGGCGGTGGTTGTCGGTACCGTGATGGAGGTCGAGAAAGCTCCGGCGGCGAGGGTGACGGTCGTCAATGTCGTGGCGTCGAAGTTTATGGTTACCGAAGCGGGCATCAATGTCGTCGTGAACCCGCTCCCGTTGACGGTCACGACCGTGCCGACCGGACCGGAAGTCGGCGTCAGGCTGATGAACGCTTGCGCCGACGCTCCAAGATTGACACAGACCGTGATCGCTGCCACAACACTCGCTGACAATGCCCATGTGGGCCATCGAGATCGCATATCGTTTCTCCCACAGCCAGGGTGCCGAAAAATCCAGACGCTGCCCGTAACACAACCGCAACGCATTTTCCTGAGGAAGTTGAATGCCTCCAAGTATATGCGGGTACGGCGGATGACACAACTGTTAATCGAACACTGCAAACGCCATTATCTGACACAAGGTTCAGAAACTCGTCAACTTTTATTGGGCTGATTCATTTTTCTGCGCCGACTGAACAGCGTCGCCACTCTTACCGATTCGGTATGGAGCGTTGGAAGTTGGGGGGCATGGCTGGCGTCGGAACGAGTGTTATACTCGCGTTCATGTTGACCCCCAAGAGCATCGCGCAGGCGAGAAGCATGACACAAACACCGCCGTCAAAGACTGTTCCGCCGGGAGGGTGGAGCGCCGGACGAATCCGTTGGCGCGCGCTGTGGATCGGGTCATTGTTGATTGTCCCCAGCCAGTACTGGGTGACGCATGTTTGGACGGGGTTCACGCTTCCCTCTCTGTTTATCAACGCCGTGTTTGTCGTGTTCCTGCTGAACGCGATCAACCTGCCGCTCCGCCGTTTTGGTCGCGCTCCCGCATTCCGCGCCTCGGAACAACTCCTTATCTATCTGATGCTTGCCGTCGCTACCGGCACCGCCGGACACGACACGCTTGAAATGTTGACACAGGTGGTCGGCTATATCGTCATGTTCTCGTCGCCGGAGAACGAATGGGTCGAACTATTCGGGCACTACCTGCCGAACTGGTTGCTGATCGACGACGAAAACGTCATGGAAGGGTTCTATAGGTTCGGTTCGACGCTGTTCGAGCATGGCAAGATATACGTCTGGTTGCCTGTCATGCTGCGGTGGTCGCTGTTTCTCGTCGTGTTGTACTTCGGGATGATGTGCCTCAACCTGCTCCTGCGGAAACAATGGGTGGATCGAGAGCGGTTGAGTTTTCCCGTCGCGCAAATCCCGCTCGGCATGATTTCTCCAACGCAATCCGCGTTCACGGACCGTCTATTCTGGACGGGCTTTCTTATATCTGCTGCGCTGAATTTGTCGAACGGGCTGCATCGGCTGTTTCCGCTTGTGCCGGGACTGACCTACGGCAAGTTCGATATCGGCACGCTGTTCCCAGATTCCCCTTGGAATGCGATCGATGTCGCCTACATCGAGTTTTTGCCGTTCATCGTCGGCATCTCGTTCTTCATCCCCGTGAACCTGTCGTTCTCGATCTGGTTTTTCTACTGGTTCTGGAAACTGGCGAGCGTGTTCGGGCGCGTTTCGGGTCTGTCGCACCTGCCCGGTTATCCGGGTTATTGGGTTCAGGGGATGGGCGGCATGATGTTGTTGTCGGTGATGTTCCTGGTGTGGGCGCGGAGCCATTTGACCGACGTATTTCGCGTCGTGTTTCTGGGGAAAGCGACTACCGATCCCGATGACGACACGCCGAACCGCTTCGCGTTCTGGGGGTTCTTGGCGAGTTTCGCGTTTCTAGTCGGATACATGGCGGTCGCGGGGATGGCGTTATGGGTGGGCGTTCTGTTCATCGGGATTTACTACGGCATGTCGCTCGTGACGACGCGGCTCCGCGCTCAACTCGGCCCGCCGACGCACGAACTCCCCTTTACGAGTTCCAGCATGTTGACCAGTTTTCTCAGCCCGAAGGCGTTCGACGGGCGAACGCTGACCCAGTTCGCCATCTTCCGCTTCATCGGCTTTGGACAACGAGGGACTCCCATGCCGCAGATGATGGAGAGCCTCTATATAAAGGAGCGCATCAACGCGCGGCAGATCGGGATGCTGCTGTCGGGGCTCGTCATTGCGATTGTGCTTGGGACTGCCGTCGGCTTCGTGGGCAACGTGCAGAGGAGTTATACCTATTCGGTAGGAACCTGGGTTGGTGAAGGCGCGTTTCCACAATTGGCGGGATGGCTGCAGTACCGACAGGACGCGGTCGATTGGGTCTACGTCATCTGGTTTTTCGTCGGCGTAGTGGTTGTTTACGGGTTGAGTTGGTTAAGCCGCGTCTTCATCTGGTGGCCCCTTCACCCGCTTGGCTACATCATGGGCAGCGAGTGGATGCTGCGCCACTTCTGGTTTTCGATCTTCCTCGCGTGGGCGTTGCGGTGGACGCTGTTGAAGTTCGGGGGCATGAGCGCCCACCGCAAAGCGATCCCGTTTTTCTTGGGGGTGACGGTCGCGGACGCCGTGCTGATCGCCGTGTGGAGCATCATTGGACAGGTGTTCAATGTTTGGACACTTGGGTTCACCTACTGAGTTGCTCACCGTACCTTTAACGAGCCCCACACGTCCGCCAAGTTGCCGCGCGGCGACACGGGCAGCGGGATACCGTCACCGTTCACCGAAACGTCGTCGAACTCGCCGACTGCGTTGAACGTGCCGACGCCGACCGCCCCGCTCGCCAACGCTTCGTCCACCACGTCGATCTCCAACACGCCATCGACATAACATTTGATGCTGCTGCCAGCGACCTCGACCTTCAACTGATAGTCGCGTCCCACCTCAGCCGGTTTGTTCGCGTTGATTTTGACCGTCACGTTCGGCGCGCGAATGAGCCCGGGACCCTCCGCAGGACGCGCGTCCAGCCTGAAATAGTAGTAATCGCCCGTCGCCGACTTCTCGGTCACACGGAAGAAGATGCCGACAATCGGGGCGAGCGCGCCGCCTTCCGCGATGCGGACGTTCGCTTCGAGCGTGTAATCCGTCCAGTCCACCTCGCCGAAATAGGAGCGATGGTAGGTGTCGTGAGTCGCCGTCGTCGTCCACGTCGTATCGGTTTGCGTGTAGACGCCTTTAGCGACCTCCCACTCGCCCTGTATTTCTGTCCAGTCGCGCACATTCCCGTTGTCGAAGTCGACCGTCAGCCCCATCGCCAACGGCGCGAACGCGATCCCCGCGAGACAAAACGCGATCAAACTCGTTTTCATTCCCCGTAACCCCTTTCCTATCCTCAAAAGTTCGTTTCGACACGAGTATATGATCGACGCGCGGCGGTGTCATCGGCGAGATGAACGCGCCGCACCGTAGTTCCGCAGTTGTTGGTGGGACGGTTGCGAACAGCGTATTGATCGTCGTGTAGAAACTTGCTGGGGCAGATGTTAGAGTATCGGCTATCGGAATCACGCAACGGGACCATCGGAACAGGCAATCGAACGAATGTAACATCGCCTCCAACGCGCGACGGCATAGCAATATCATGAACTCGCCAAAACACCGCCTCCTCGTCCTCACCGACATCAGCAGTCTTACGCCCGGCGT
>JAQBWJ010000178.1 GCA_027625215.1 Candidatus Poribacteria bacterium | reverse complement strand
ACAAACACGACGGCGGGTCGCGGCGCGTCGATCCCCTTCGGCACATACAACGCCGCCGACACGTAGAACTTCGGCAGGCTCTCATAGATCAGTTTCTCGATGACAAACGAGCCGCGATCCACCTTTCCCGTGATCTGCGCGTTGAGCGGCGTCCGTTCCTCCGGCAGCCCGCCAATGGCGTCGAGGAAGTGGACTCTCACGTGGGCGCGGTGCGCCTCGAACTGCGGGACGTTCGTGAACGCCGCTTTCTCGCTCTCTTGGCGGCGGAAGTTCGTTTCGGCAAGACTTCGCAGGTGGTGAATCAGTTGGTCGGAAACGTCGTGGTAGCCGTCGATGTTCGGTCCGAAGGTCATCATGGGGAACGGTGGCTCCTCATTACAATTGGCGTCGCGAAGGATGCCGTCATCATGCCTGAAGTTCGTGGGTCGCCGCAACGCGGCGAAGAATCGCAGGGATGCGATTCGACAATGCGCGACGACCCCCAACACGGCTCGATTCACCGAGAAAGGCGGTGGAGATTCGCTTGACAACCCCCAACCCCGATCCTACAATTACCCCTGCGTTTGAGACGGGTGAGTGCGTCCATCGTCCGCGTATGACGGAAGTATGAATCGCGCCTCAAACACGCGCGGCGGCTGGCGTAGCTCAGTTGGTAGAGCATCTGATTTGTAATCAGACGGTCGGGGGTTCAAATCCTCTCGCCAGCTCCAGTTGAGGTGGGGTACTCAAGTGGCCAACGAGGGCAGACTGTAAATCTGCTGGTGTATACCTACGGGGGTTCGAATCCCTCCCCCACCACCATTATCTCGTACGCGATTCGCCGCGCGTACTGTTAAGGTCTGTCGCTTCAATATGGAAGCGAAGCGAGCGGGTGTAGCTCAGTTGGTAGAGCATCAGCCTTCCAAGCTGAGGGTCGCGAGTTCGAGTCTCGTTGCCCGCTCCAATTTTTATGTACGGAACCGCTGCGGCGCAACGAGTACCGTGAAGCGGTAGAACGATGCGCCGACGTAGCTCAGTAGGTAGAGCGCGTCCTTGGTAAGGACGAGGTCACCGGTTCGAATCCGGTCGTCGGCTCCACATCGACTCGGCGTCGGATCGAAATGTCTGTTGGCTCAGAAGACGAACCTGCTAGCACCGATGAGGAATGGGCGTCCATGGCACGCGCAAAGTTTGAACGCACGAAGCCCCATGTGAACATTGGGACGATTGGTCACGTGGATCACGGTAAGACGACGTTGACGGCGGCGATCACGCATGTGTTGGCGTCCAAGGGGTTGGCGTCGGATCGGTCGTTCGACTCGATTGACAACGCCCCCGAAGAACGCGAACGCGGCATCACGATTCAGACGGCGCACGTCGAATACGAATCGGAAAAGCGCCACTACGCCCACGTCGACTGCCCCGGACACGCCGACTACATCAAGAACATGATCACCGGAGCCGCGCAGATGGACGGGGCGATCCTCGTCGTCTCCGCTGCCGACGGTCCGATGCCGCAGACCCGCGAACACGTGTTGCTGGCGCGTCAGGTGAACGTGCCGTCGCTGGTGGTGTTTCTGAACAAAGTCGACATGGTCGATGACGAAGAGTTGCTGGAACTGGTCGAACTGGAAGTGCGCGAACTCCTGAGCGAGTACGATTTCCCGGGCGACGACATTCCGGTGGTGAAGGGTTCCGCGTTGAAGGCGCTCGCCTCGGGCGACCCGGACGGCGACGGCGCGTGCATCATGGAACTGATGAACGCGGTGGACGAATACATCCCGACGCCGGAACGCGCGATTGACCAACCGTTCCTGATGCCCGTCGAAGACGTGTTCTCGATCTCCGGTCGCGGCACCGTCGTGACGGGGCGTATCGAACGCGGCAAGGTGACGGTGGGCGAAACGATTGCGATTGTCGGAGTAAAGCCGACGGCGACGACGGTGGTGACAGGCGTGGAAATGTTTCGCAAGCAGTTGGACGAAGGACTTGCGGGCGACAACGTGGGCATCCTGCTTCGCGGGATTGATCGGGAGTCGGTGGAGCGCGGTCAAGTGTGTGCGAAGCCGGGTTCGATCACGCCGCACCTGAAGTTCGAGGCGGAAGTGTATATTCTGTCTCAGGCTGAAGGGGGTCGCTGGACGCCGTTCTTTTCGGGTTATCGTCCTCAGTTCTACTTCCGCACAACGGACGTGACGGGCGAAGTCACGCTGTCGGAAGGAACGGAGATGGTGATGCCGGGAGACAACACGACGTTCCACGTGGAGTTGGTGACGCCCATCGCGTTGGAGACGGAACTGCGGTTCGCCATCCGCGAGGGCGGACACACCGTCGGAGCGGGTGTCGTCACGAAAGTGGTCGAGTAAAAGCCTCGAATCAGTCTTATAAGGGATGCGCGTTCAATGTGGGATACAATCCTCACACAGATCGACTGGGTCGTGTTTGCGGTGATGATCGTCGTCACGTTGATCGTGGTGGCGTTCAACCGCCAACGGCTCATCGACTATGTGAAAGAGGTGCGGCAGGAGTGGACGCGCGTGTCGACGCCGAGCCGCGAAGAAAGCGTCGCGCACACCTCCGTCGTGCTGACGGGCGTGCTGATTTCGGCGGCGTTCCTGTTTGTTGTCGATTGGGTGCTCCAAAACCTGATGAAGGTGTTCTACAACCTGTAATCACGTTGGAGCGAGAAAGGTCGGACGGATGCCTTGGTACGTGATCCAAACCTATTCGGGACACGAAAAGAAGGTCAAAGCCCATCTGGAGCAGCGGATTCCCGTTGAAAAGTGGGAAAGCGACATTCTCGAACTCCGTCTGCCGACGCAGCGCATCGCGGAAGTGAAGGACGGTAAGCGTCGCACCATTGAGCGCAACGTCTATCCCGGCTACGTGTTTATCAAAGTGTCCGATGAACTGCCGGAAGACAAACAGAAGACGCTGTTGCCGTTTCTGCGACAGAGTCCCGGCGTGATGGGGTTCGTTCCCTCTCGCACGGAACCGACACCCATCCGCGAAAGCGAAGTCCCCAGCCTCATGGAGGCAGAAGAGGTCGAGGTCGCGGAACCGACGATCCACATCGAATACGATCTCGGCGATTCCGTTCGAGTCATCGAGGGACCGTTCGCCGGGTTCACGGGTCAGGTGAACGACGTGGACATGCAGAAACAGAAGTTGAAGTTGACGATCTCCATCTTCGGGCGCGCGACGCCCGTCGAACTGGAGTTCTTGCAGGTGGAACGCATCTGACCGCGCAAAACGCGGTGGTTGAAATTGAAGGACGTGTGAACGATGGCGAAGAAAGTAACCGCGAAGGTGAAGTTGCAGCTCCCATGCGGCTCGGCGACACCCGCCCCTCCGGTGGGTCCCAGTCTTGCGCCGACGGGGGTGAACTTGGGCGAATTCATCAAGCAGTTCAACGCGCAGACAGCATCGCAAGCGGGACTGATCGTCGGCGTCGTCGTGACGGTGTACGCTGACCGCTCCTTCTCGATGGAGATCAAGTCGCCGCCCGCGCCGATTCTGCTCAAGAAAGCCGCCGGAATCGACAAAGGCTCCGGCGAGCCGAACAAGAACAAGGTCGGCAAAGTCAGCCGAGCGCAGATTCAACAGATCGCCGAGACCAAACTCAGCGACCTGAACGCCGCCAGCCTCGAAGCCGCGATGCGGATCATCGAAGGCACGGCGCGCAGCATGGGCATCACCGTCGAAGGTTAACGTCGAATAAGACGGGGGCTAAGGGAACATCATGGGTAAAAGCAAACGGTTTGAAGAAGCGTCGAAGCAGATTGACCGCGAATCGACATACGCGCTGGAAGACGCCGTGAAACTTCTGCGGAACTTCCCGAAGACGAAGTTCGATCAAACGGTTGATCTGGCGATCAAACTTGGCGTCGATCCGCGCCAACCCGATCAAAACCTGCGCGGCACCGTCGATCTGCCGCACGGAACGGGCAACAACGTGCGAGTCGTCGCGTTCGCAGAGGGCGAACAGGCGCGCGCGGCGGAAACCGCCGGAGCGGTCGCAGTGGGCGGGGACGACCTGATCGCCCGCGTGCAAGGCGGCTGGTTGGAGTTCGACGCGGCGGTGGCAACGCCCGACTTGATGCCCCGACTTGGGCGTCTCGGTCGCGTGTTGGGTCCTCGCGGCTTGATGCCGAACCCGCGCACCGGCACGATCTCCACCGACTTGGGTCCGCTCGTCAAGGCGATTCAAGGCGGACGCATCGACTACCGCGTCGATAAGGGCGGGATCATTCACGCGCCGGTCGGCAAGGTGTCGTTTGAAGAAGGTCAACTGACCGAGAACATCCGCGCGGTCGTCAACCAGATGAACCGGATCAAACCGGCGGCGGCGAAGGGGCGGTACATCCAGTCCGTCACGCTGTCTCCGACGATGGGTCCCGGCATTCGGTTGGATTTGGCGCAGTTTTCCATATCAGCCGGAGCGTAAGTACGGGTTTAATCTAAGAAACATCAACATCGTTGGCATCCGGTCGAAGACAGCGGGTTGTTCCCATGATAATGGGGATGTAAAGCAACCTCCCGCCGAGAGTGGGTGCGAGACAATCGTCGCGCGGGGAATCATCACCCCGTTCGCAACCGTCTTGCCCATCCCTTCGACACACCGAAGGGTTTTTTGTTGCCGTCGGATGCCGGGGACACGAACTCACCCCCCAATCCTGAAAGGGGAAGCGCGTGGGATACGCATTGGAAACGCCGCGACCCGAAAAGGTCGCCGTCGTTGAGGAGATCAAAAGTCTTCTCAATGGCGCGCAGTCCACGCTGCTGGTCGAGATGCACGGACTGAGCGTCGCTCAGGCGTCCGACCTGCGGAACAAACTGCGGGAAGCGAACGTCAACTACAAGGTCTTCAAGAACACGCTGCTGCACATTGCCACGACGGACGCGGGGATCGTTGGGTTGGAGGACTATCTGAAAGGTCCGACCGCCATCGCGATCAGTCCCGACGATCCCGGCGCGGCGATGCGCGTGCTGCGGACATTCACCAAAGCCAACGAAACCGTCAACCTCCAAGTGAAAGCCGCGTTGCTCGGCACGCAAGTGCTCGACGCAACATCGGCAGCGATGCTGGCGGACTTGCCGACGTACGACCAAGCGGTCGCGCAGTTGGCGGGCGTCTTGTTGGCTCCGATTCGCGGTTTGGCGATCTCGCTGAACGGCGTGATTTCCGGTCTTGCGATTGCCCTTGGGCAAGTGGTCGAACAAAAAGGCGGCGCCGAAGATTCGGCTGAAGCGGCGGACTGACGCCCCCTTTTCTCCGTCACCAACGACAGAAACGATAGAGAGGAATCTCCCCAAATGAGCGTAGAACAGATTCTCGAATCCATTAAGGCGCTGACCGTTGTCGATTTGGCGAAACTCGTCAAGGCGATTGAAGAAGAGTTCGGCGTGAGCGCGGCGGCTCCGGTGGCGGTTGCGGGCGCGGCGGCTCCGGCGGCGGCTGAGGCGGTCGTCGAAGAAGAGCAAACCGAATTCAACGTGCATCTGACCGATATCGGCGCGCAGAAGATCAAGGTCATCAAGGAAGTGCGCGGCTTCACGGGTCTTGGTCTGAAGGAAGCGAAGGACGCGGTGGAATCCGCCCCGACCGTCATCAAAGAAGGCGTGTCGAAGGACGAAGCCGAGTCGATCAAGAAACTGCTCGAAGAGGTGGGCGCAACGGTGGTAATCAAGTAACCGCCCCGCTCGAGTCGATATAGAACGTTGAAACGCCCGTCGAATGGAAATACGACGGGAGTTTCGTCTTGTTGGGAGGTCGTTTGCCGACTTACCGTT
>JAQBWJ010000177.1 GCA_027625215.1 Candidatus Poribacteria bacterium | reverse complement strand
GGCTACCTTCAGGGACTGCGCGACCTCTGTGATGAACACGGCGCGCTTCTGATGTACGACGAGGTGCAGACGGCGGTGGGGCGTCTCGGAACGCTGTGGGGTTACGAGTCGTTCGGCGTGACGCCCGACGTCGTCACGATGGCGAAGGCTCTTGGCGGCGGCGCGCCCATCGGGGCGATGCTGACGACGGCGAAGATCGCCGAAAGCCTCGGACCCGGCACGCACGCGGCGACCTTCGGCGGCAACCCTCTCTGCACCGCTGCCGCCCACGCGACGCTCACGACGATCCTTGACCAGAACATCCCCGCGCACGTCGCGGAGATCGGCAAGTACCTCGCCGAGCAGATGATGACGCTCAAAGACGAGTTCGATTGCGTTGTGCGGATGAAGGGTCGCGGGCTGTTGCAGGGGTTGGAAGTGAGCATCGACGGGAACGCCGTCGCCGCGAGAGCGATTGAGAACGGGCTCATCACGATCTGCACGAACAACCACGTCCTGCGGTTCCTGCCGCCGCTCATCATCGAACGCGCGCACGTCGATGAGGCGGTCGAGATCATGCGGAAGACGTTGCGGGACGCGGCATAACGCGACCACAACTGTTGGCGGCGTCATGCGACGATGAGTTGTCGAATAAAGAGGGCGGCGCAACGAAGCACCGCCCCTCTTTCATCTCAGTGTTTCCGATTTCAACAAACAACGTTCGGAGTAAGGCGAAGGGTCGCGTTTGACCCCTAACCGGGGTACGACCGATTCTCAAGATGCGCCAAGAACCGCTCCGCCTCAATCGCCGCCGCCGCGCCCGTTCCCGCCGAAGTGATCGCCTGACGGAAGATGTGGTCTTGCACGTCGCCCGCCGCGAAGACGCCTTCGACGCTCGTGCGCTGCAAGCGGTCGGTGATGAGGTAGCCGTTGTCTTCCAGTTCCAACTGCCCCTCGAACAGTGCCGTGTTCGGCGTGTGACCGATGAAGATGAACACGCCGTCCGTCGGGAACTGCGTCACCTCGCCCGTCTCGACGTTTTTCAGATTCGCGGCGTACACGCCCGTCTCGTCCTTCAACAGGATTTCTTCCACGACCGAGTTCCAGATGAACTTGATCTTGTCATTTTTGAAGGCGCGTTCTTGGATCGTCACGTTCGCCCGCAACTGGTCGCGGCGGTGGACGATAAACACTTCCGTCGCAAACCGGGTCAAAAACATCGCCTCCTCGACCGCCGCGTCCCCGCCGCCAACGACGATGACGCGCTTCTCGCGGAAGAAGAACCCGTCGCAGGTCGCGCAGTACGAGACGCCTCGCCCGATCTGCTCCTCGCCCGGCACGCCTATCGTACGCGGCGAGGAACCCGTCGCAATGATTAACGACTTCGCGGCGATCTCATTCCCCGACTCCGTTTTCAGGATGAACGGGTGCGACTTCAGATCTACCGACGTGACGTAATCGACGCGAACCTCCGTGCCGAACTCCTCCGCCTGTTGTTGCAGCGTTTGGATCAGCCCGGCGGCGTCCTTGCCCGGATAGCCGGGATAGTTTTCGACATCGAGCGTCAGCGACAACTGCCCGCCGATGGTGTGCCCCGTCAACAGGAGCGGTTCCAACTGAGCGCGTCCGGCGTACAGCCCCGCCGCGTACCCGGCAGGTCCCGCGCCGATGATGACGACGTTTCGCGTTTCCATAATTTCGTTCCCTACACTCTAGTCCGTTGCATGGTCATTCTGACACGCGATTGATCCCTTTTGACCGGATGAAACCCGAAGATGCTCTCAACGGGTTCATTTTCGGCGCGTCGGAACAACCTAATCCAATTAGCCTGCCGCCACACCGGACAGCTTATTCTCGACGTGCTTGGTGGAGACGATGTGCGTCTGCATGTCGAGTTGCTTCGGCGTATAACCCAACGCCAAGGCGACCAACTGAGGCACATGCAGCACGGGCAGGTCAATGCTGCCCGACAACTTGCCGCGTTCTTGTAGCACGTTCGCCGCGTCCGACTGACGCTCGTCCAGATTGAGGTGGCAAAGCGGGCAGGGCGTCACCATCGTGTCGGCACCTTGCTTCTTCGCGCTGGTCAGATGCGTCCCCGCCATCGCAAACGAGTTCTTCGGGTTCATGAACTGGATTGGGAACCCGCAGCACTTCGACTTGCCGTTGTAATCGACAGGCTCGCCACCGAGCGCGGAGATCAACTCGTCCAGCGAGGTCGGGCGGTGGGGGTGATCGAACCCCAAATCGTCCGACGGGCGTAGGATGTAGCACCCGTAGAACGGCGCAACGCGCAACCCGGTCAACGGGTTCTTGACGTGATCCTTCAGCCGCGACAGCCCGTACTCCGCCTCGTCGATCAACACCCACAGCAGGTGCTTCACCTCGACCGTGCCGTCGTACTGATAACCCGTGTCTTCGAGGATTTCGTTGATCGCGTCTCGCTTCTTCTTGTCGCGCTGGAGCTCTTTGTTGATCTTGTTCAGCACGCCTTGACAGGTCGAGCACTGCGTCAGCAGCGTCAGCCCGCGCGACTCCGCCATCGCCAACGTGCGGGCGTTCAGCGCGTCGGTCATCTCCTCGTTCACGTCGTCGGAGATGCCTGCGCCGCAGCACGCCGCCTCTTTCAGTTCGTCCAACTCGATGCCGAGATGTTTACAGACCGTCTCGGTCGATTTCTTGAGCTCTTTGCACGCGCCTTTGGACACGCAGCCGGGGTAGAACGCATATCGCTTGCCCGGCATCCCCTTGATCGCTTCCGGTTCGTGACTCGCCATCGTTCACGCGCTCCGTTCCTACTGATTCGTCGCGATGCTGAACGCTTGGTGAACCGAACCCCCACCTTAATCCTCCCCCTCAGGGGGAGGCGAAAAAGTCCCTTCCCCTTGCAGGGGAAGGTTAGGAAGGGGTCGGACTAGACCAAATCAACAACTTCATCGACCGTTACTTCTGGTGCGAATGCTTCGTCTTTTCGATGATCTTCGTCACCTCGTTCATCTTCGGCACTTCGGGATGGTGCATTCCCGGCAGCAGGTGGAACGGGTTGGGACGATACTTGTTTTTCAGCCACATCTTGATACCCATCGGGACGAGATCGGTCATGATCTCTTGAAGCGAGCCGACCGACTTCAACGGCAGTTTCGCCTCATCCAACCAGCCGGACTCCTCGATGATGTCCACGAACGCACGCGCGTGACGCGAGCCGTTGTTGTCGTGGACGCCAAGTTTGTCCGCCTCGCGCCGCAGTTCGAGGATGCGGTAGAGCGGCTTCACGGGCTTCGGACACGCCTGCACGCACGCGAAACAGTGGGAACAGTCCCACATGCCGCCCTCTTCGCTCAACCGCTCGACGCGCTCCTGCGTCTCGTGGTCGCGCGTGTCGTGGACGATGCGCTGCGCCTTCGCCAACGCGGCGGGTCCCAAGAACTTCTTGTCCATATCGAACGACACGCACTCCGAATAGCACGCGCCGCACGCGATACAGGTCGATGCCGGGTCAATCTTCGAGAAGTCGTCCGGGCTCATGCGCGTCTCTTTGTCGCCGTCTTCGTAGTCCGTGCCTTTGACGTACGGCTCGACGGCGTGCATCCGCTCCCAGAAGGGGGTGAAGTCGGTCACGAGGTCTTTGATGACGGGGAACGTGCCGAGCGGTTCGACCGTGATGAGGCGGTCGTCCTCAACGTGACAGCCGAGATGGTCGTCCAACTGCGCGTTGCAGACCAACTGACCGCCGCCGTTGACCTTCATCGCGCAGGAGCCGCAGATCGCGCTGCGGCACGACATGCGGTACGTCAGCGTGCCGTCCATGTACCATTTGATGTGGTTCATGCAGTCGAGAAGCGTTGAACCCGGCTTCGGCTCGAAGGTGTAGTCCTCCCAATGAGGCTCCGAGTCGGTTTC
Source organism: Candidatus Poribacteria bacterium (assembly GCA_027625215.1). GTDB lineage: Bacteria > Poribacteria > WGA-4E > JAQBWJ01. The sequence continues at coordinate 1,909 of JAQBWJ010000177.1, read as the reverse complement.
AGGGTTGAACCGCTCGATGCGGAACGTGACTTCAGCCATTATCTTAGTACGTCCTCTCCTTCGGTTCATACTTCGTGATGACCACCGGCTTGTATTTCAGGCTCGGCGTGCCGTCTTCGTTGCGATAGGCGAGCGTGTGCTGGAGGAAGTTCTTGTCGTCGCGGTCGGGGTAGTCCGTTCGGGCGTGCCCGCCGCGCGACTCCTTGCGCTGCAACGCGCCGAGCGCAATCGCTTCCGACAGTTCCAACAGATGATCCAACTCCATCGCTTCGAGCAGTTCCGTGTTGAATCGCTTGCCCTTGTCGGTCAGTTTCGCGTTGTCGAAGCGGGCGCGCAGGTCGCGGAGGTCGCCCGTCAGTTCCGTCAATTCGCTTTCGACGCGGTAGACGCCGCACTTGTCCATCATCACGTCTTTGAGTTCCGTGCGGATATCGCCGATGCTTTCGGGTCCGTCCATCGAACGCATCCGCTCGACATAGGCGGTCGCTTTCTTGAGCGCGTCGGTGAACACCGCCGGATCGGTATTCGCGCTTTGGTAGCCCTCTTTGATGTACCGCGCGATGGTGCGACCCGTTCGATTGCCGTAAACGGTCGCTTCCAGCAACGAATTCGTGCCGAGACGGTTCGCCCCGTGAACCGACACGCACGCGCCTTCGCCCGCCGCGAAGAACCCATCGATAGGGGTGTTCTTCTCGTCGTAGACGACCTGCCCGTCGCGGTTGGTTGGGACACCGCCCATCGAGTAGTGAGCCGTCGGCTGAATCGGGATCGGGTTCTCGATCATATCGAGTCCGAGAAAGTCGCGGGCGAGTTCGCGGATTTGTGGCAAACGCTCCATGATGCGCTCGCGCCCCAGATGCCGCAGGTCGAGGTAGACCGCGCCGCCGTCTTCGCCACCGTGCCCCTCGTCGATCTCAGTCTGTTCTGCGCGGGCGACGATATCGCGCGGGGCGAGTTCCATGCGCTCCGGCGCGTACTTCTCCATGAACCGCTCACCCTTGCCGTTGATGAGGTACGCGCCTTCGCCGCGCGCGCCCTCCGACGCCAAGATGCCGTGACGGTAGAGTCCCGTCGGGTGGAACTGGACGAACTCCACGTCTTCGACCGGGATGCCCGCTCGATACGCCGCGATCAACCCGTCGCCTGTGCTGGCGAAGGCGTTCGTCGTGATGCGAAACGCGCGACCGTAGCCGCCCGTCGCAAACATGATCGCCTTGCCGCGAATCACGTCGATTTCGCCCGTGTCGATGTTCATCACGACGACGCCGACGGCTCGGTGGTCGTTCAGGATCAACGACACCATGTACCACTCGGAGTAGATGCGGACGCGGCGTTTCATCACCTGCTCGAACAGCCCGTGCAGCAGCGCGTGACCCGTGCGGTCGGCGGCGTAGCAGGCGCGCGGGTAGGCGTGTCCGCCGAAGGGACGTTGGGCGATCTTGCCGTCCGCCGTGCGGCTGAACACGACGCCCATGTGTTCGAGTTCGTACACCATGTCGGGGGCGGACTCGGTCATGATCGTCGCGGCGTCTTGATCGACGAGGTAGTCGCCGCCTTTGATCGTGTCGAACTCGTGCGATTCGGTCGTGTCGCCGGGATCAGAGTTGCCGAGCGCCGCCGCAATACCGCCCTGAGCCGCGCCGGAGTGGGAGCGCACCGGATGCACTTTCGACACGAGCGCCACATCCTTGACGCCGCCTCGCATCGCCGCCAACGCCGCCGACTGCCCGGCGAGCCCCGCGCCCACGATGACCACATCGTGCTGAACCATTCATGTCTCCTTCGAGAAGTGAGGAGTGAGGGGGTGAGGAGTGAGATTTGTGCGTTCCTTTTGGAACTCGTTTCTCACTCCTCGTTCTCACTTCTCGCCCTTACCCCATGTTCTCGCTCATTGCGTCCGCAAACTCGG
>JAQBWJ010000176.1 GCA_027625215.1 Candidatus Poribacteria bacterium | reverse complement strand
CCGTCCGCAGTCAGTTCACCAAGATGGCGGAACTCGCGCCGGGTCTTCAGGCGGAGATCGGGCAGATCGCCGACCAGATCGAGGAGCCGGGACACTTGGCGGACTTCGTCGCGTCGGTCGCCGATTTCAAACCGGAACAGAAACAGCGCATCCTGAACGCGCTCGACGTGACGCACCGTCTGCAACTTGTCTCGCAGATGTTGGCGCATGAGATCAACGTGCTGGAAATCGGCGCGAAGATTCAGTCGCAGACACAGGAGGAGTTGTCGAAGGATCAGCGCGAGTACTATCTGCGGCAACAACTCAAACAGATTCGGAAAGAGTTGGGGGAAGAGGACGATCCGGCAATCGAGATCGACGAACTGCGCGAGAAGTTGGACGAGGCGAACCTGCCCGAAGAGGCTCACAAGGCGGCGGCGCGCGAACTGGATCGCCTGTCGAAAATGCCTCCGGCGGCGGCGGAGTACACTGTCTCGCGGACGTACCTCGAAACGCTGCTGGCGTTGCCGTGGAACGCCGCGACGGACGACAACCTCGACATCAAACAGGCGCGCGAGGTGTTGGATACCGACCACTACGGGCTCGAACAGGTGAAAGACCGGATTCTTGAGTATCTGTCCGTGCGGAAGTTGAAGCCCGATATGAAGGGGCCCATCCTGCTGTTCGTCGGACCTCCGGGTGTCGGCAAAACGTCGTTGGGTCGGTCGATTGCGCGGGCGTTGGGTCGAAAGTTCGCGCGGATGTCGCTAGGCGGCGTGCGCGACGAGGCGGAGATTCGCGGGCATCGGCGCACCTATATCGGGTCGTTGCCGGGACGCATCGTTCAAGGGCTCCGCACGGCGGAGACGAACAACCCCGTCTTCATGCTCGACGAGATCGACAAGTTGGGCAACGACTTCAGGGGTGATCCGTCGTCCGCGTTGTTGGAAGTGCTCGATCCTGAACAGAACAACTCGTTCTCCGACCACTATCTGGACGTGCCGTTCGACCTGTCGAAGGTGTTATTCATTGCGACGGCGAACATGCTCGACACGATTCCCGCGCCGCTGCTCGACCGGATGGAAGTGATCCGCGTGCCGGGCTACACGCACGAGGAGAAAATCGCCATCGCGCGCCAGTACCTTGTCCCGAAACAGACGGACGAGCACGGCTTGACGTCGGAACAGTTGACGTTCGAGGACGACGCGCTCGGTCGGATTGCGAAGGAGTACACCCGCGAGGCGGGCGTCCGCAACCTGAACCGCGAAGTGGGCACCGTCGTGCGGAAGATCGCGCGACGCATCGCCGAAGAGGAAGTGGCGTCTGCCAACGTCACACCGACGGACGTTCCCACTTATTTGGGACCGCCGAAGGTGTTCTCGGAGTTGGCGGAGCGGGTCGATGAGCCGGGTATCGTCACGGGCTTGGCGTGGACGCCGACGGGGGGCGAAATCCTGTTCATCGAGACAACCAAAATGCGCGGCAAGGGTGGCATGACCATCACCGGGCAGTTGGGCGATGTGATGCGGGAGTCGTCTCAGGCGGCGCTGAGTTACGTCCGCGCGAACGCGGAGGCGCTTGGCATCGACCCTGATATCTTCGAGACGCACGACTTCCACATCCACGTTCCCGCCGGAGCGACGCCGAAGGACGGGCCCTCCGCAGGCGTGGCGATGACCGCCGCGTTGGTGTCGTTGATGACAGGTCGTAAGGCGATCCCCTTCGCCGCGATGACGGGCGAAGTGACGTTGCGCGGCAAGGTGATGCCCGTCGGAGGGATCAAGGAAAAGGTGCTCGCCGCGAAACGCGCCGGGATCGAAACGATCATCCTTCCCGCGCAAAACGAGAAGGATTTGGCGGACGTGCCGGAGTACGCGACGAAAGGGCTGAAGTTTGTCTTCGCGGAACGAGTGACGGATGTCCTGCACGCGGTACTGGAAGACGCCGTGCCAGTCCATCGGAACGACACGGCGTAACGAAACGCATCGAAAAGGGGCGTCTCTGCCAATATGTGGTGGAGGCGCCCCTTTTTTCAGTTCTTCCAAACGACGCCTTACGACGGCGGATCTAGGACGTTGAGGAGCCGCGTCAACTGTTTCTTGACGGTGTCGTTCACCTCGTCCGTATTCAGCCGATAGAGCGTGACCTCATCGTTGTCGTTCATCGACGCGAGGATCGAGGGATGTTCGAGCGCCCGCGCGAGTCGGAGACGAATCCCCCACTCCGGTTCGCTGCCGATTGCGGATAACAACGGCGCCTTCGCCTTCGCCCCGCACGTCCCAATCGTGATGACGAGTTCGGCGACGGTCGCGTTGTTTTCGGTGATTTGCAGCAGTTTGATCAACGGGGCGACGACCGCCGATTTGTCCTTGAGATCGCGCGCGCCGCGAATCGCGGTGATCTGCGCCTGCGGGTTAGGGTCTTCAAGCGTCTGCACAAGCGACACGGAATCGCCCCGCAACACGTACGCCGCGACGCGCGCGCTCGCTTTGACCATCGCATCCGGGTCGTTTTCGGCGAGGTTTTGCAGCGCGGGGACCGCGTTCGCGTCGCCCAACGCGCCGAGCGCGTTCGCCGCGCCGACTCGCACTGCCGCATCGGAATTTTCGAGATCGTTCGTCACTCGTTGCACCGCCACCGCCGTCGCCGCAGCGTTGTTGAAACTGCCGATTGCGAGCGCGGCTCCAGTACGAAGCAGCGCGTCCCCGTCGAGTAGGTTCACGAGGATCGGAATGACGCTATCGCCCAATTCGGCGATCTGATGCGGCGCGCCCGACGCCAGATAGAACCGAGTCTTCTCTTCGGGCGTCAACGAAACGGTCCGTCCCGCCAGCGATTTCGCCGCCGATCCCCTCACCTTCGGGTCGGACGAGCTCAACGCCGCGACGAGCGCCTGTGTGGAGCCATCCGTCGCCACCGTCGACAGCAGGTTCACCGCGTCGAGGCGGACGGACTCCGTTTCATGCGCGACATCCTTGGCGAGCGTTTCGACTGCGGGGGCGATCAGGTTGGGGTTCTGAGAGTCGATCAACCCTTTCGCCGCGATTCGGCGCACCTGCGGGTTGGCATCCCCCAACACGGTCTTCAATGTGGGTTCGATTTGATCTTGAACTTTGCTCGAAACCGCTACCGAGCGGGACTGGGCGAGCACCGTCGCCGCAGCGATGCGCTGTTCATCCGTGCCGGATTGCACGTCCTTTATCGCTTGGGCGATAGGGTCTTGTTGGCATCCGGTCACGATGATTCCGGCGAACGTTGCCGCGATGATGAGAGAAACCAGTCGTTGGAGCGCGTTGGTTGAAAGTCGCAACGGTCCCATAGAAAACCTCCTCGACGACGCCACTCGATAACCGACGTGAATCGGCGCGATCCTTCCGAATAGGATACATCAGTTGCGACTCTCCGTAAACACTTTCACTATATTCGTGAATCCGACGTTTGCAACGGTCGCGGTAGATGCGGTGGATGTTGTTTCGAGCGAGTTGGAGTCGCGCCGCCAACGCAACGAGCGCGTTTGCGTTATCATATCTGGCAACCCGCAAGGTGTCCGCTGTAGGTTGGAGCGCGAGAGGGAGAAACGATGCGCCGTCACCTGTCGAGTGTTCTTTGTTTACTGATGTTCGTCGTCTCAGCCACCGCGATGATGCCCGCGTTGATCGATTCGGAGGGAAAGCCGATTGAGGCGATCCGAATTGAGGGCAACCGTCTCGTGTCGGAGTTCGAGATCGTCAACGCGCTCGGATTGGGCCCCGGCGATGTCGGCACATCCATCGACATCATGAAGGCGACCTTGCCGTATTTCGAGCGAGTCGATTGGCGGGTGGAAGAGGAGGAGGGCGTTCTCACGCTGATCCTCCACGTCTCGGAGCGACCGAAATCCGACCTCAACTTTGAACTGACGGGCGGGTTCAATCGCGGTCACGGGTTTCGCGTTGGTCCGCGTTGGACGGTCACGAGACGGCGCACACTCCGCGATGTCCCGTCCGGCAAGTTGGATGCGGAGGCGTCGTACGGATTTGCGAACGACCGCTGGTACTATCAAGGCGGCGTCGAGGTGTACGACCGCACAAACGAGGGTAAATGGACGCATCGCGCCGAGTTTCACCGAAGCGTCGATGTGAGAGACGCCGACGAACAACCGAACAACGGCGAGCGCGTCTTCACCGCGTTGGCGTACGGCACGGACTTTCTCGACTATTTGGAACGCGAGGGCGGCGAGTTCTCAAGTCGTTGGTCGGCAGACTCCGAACGCCATCACGTTACGGGACGCCTCACGGCGGAAACGCATCGCTCCGTGCTTCAATCCACTCGATGGAGCCTGTTCTCTCCGCAACATGAACCCACGCCGATTTTCCCCGTCACGCCCGGTATCTTCCGAGCGGCGTCGGTTCGGTACGACTATGACGCCGCTCCCGATCCCATCTTTTCAGTTGGAAACGAAGCGTTCGTCGAACTGGAGTGGTCGAACGCGCTGATGGGTTCGGACTTCTCGTTCGCGCGCGTCGTGGCGCAAGGCGTGAAGTACATCCGTATCCGCGACGACTTCCTGCAACTCCGATTGAAAGCGACCGCCGCGTCCGATCCGTTGCCGTTGCAGCGGCAAGCGGTGATCGGGGGTCCCTCCAGCGTGCGCGGGTACGGTCGTCATGAGAAAATCGGCGATCACGGTTACGTCCTGAATATCGAGTACCGCAAACACCTGTTCGGCAGATCGTTTCTGCTCGCCTTCTACGACGAAGGGAACGCTTGGGCGCACGGCGAACCGATCCGCCGAGACGGAACGCTGCAAAGTGTCGGCGGCGGATTTCTACTTCAACCGGGTGTTCGATTCTACCTGGCGCGTGGGTTAGAATCAGGGCGGAGTCTGCAAGCGTCCGTGCGTTGGGCGCGCATGTTTTAAGTGAAGGAACCGTTGTCATGCGACCGATTCGGATTTTGTCGTCATTCGTCGTGATCGGGATGTTATTGTTTGCCGCGTCCTTTGTTCGCGCGGTGGAACTGCCGGAGAACAAAATCGTCAGCACGGACTGGTTGATGGAGCATCTCGACGACGAGGGACTCCGCATCATCGATATCCGCGACCTCATCACGAGTTATTGGGAGGGTCACATTCCCGGAGCCGTTTATCTGAACGCCGAAGCGCTGCGACTGTCCGAAGACGGGACGCCCGTCATGCTGATCCCCCCGCAGATGCTCGCCGACAAACTCGGCAGGATGGGCATCACGCGGGGCACGTCCGTCGTCGTTTACACCGAGACGGGCGACTACAAAGCGCCGTTCCTCGTCTGGGCGTTGGATTACATCGGGCATCCGTCGTCCGCCGTGATGGAGGGCGGTTTCGGCAAATGGCAGGGCGAAGGGTTGCCCGTCACGCAGGACTACCCGGACGCGAAGCCCGTCATGTACCCGCTGCCGAAGATGGTGCGCGTCGATGTGCGCGCGACACTCGGTCAGGCGAAAACGCTCATTGCGAGCGGCGGGGCGGCGATGGTCGATGTGCGGGCAACCGTTCTTTACACGGGCGAGCGCGGTTTCTGGAAGCGCAACGGGCATATTCCCGGCTTCAAAGGGCATTTCTGGGGCGACGACCTGACCCCCGAAGGCGTCTGGAAAAGCCGCGACGACCCCCAAAAAGCGTACGCGGAAACCGGCACCACGGGCGACAAGCCGATTCTCGTCATGTGCGGTCAGGGGTTGATGTCGGCGCACGCCTACTTCACGATGAAGTACCTGCTTGGTTTTGAGAACGTGCTGAACTTCGACGGCGGGTTTCACCAATGGGTGATGGATGACGCCCTGCCCGTCGCCACCGGGACGGAATAGTCCGAGCCGCATCGAA
>JAQBWJ010000175.1 GCA_027625215.1 Candidatus Poribacteria bacterium | reverse complement strand
TCGGGACACGGTAGCCTCCGCGAAGCCATCGACGCGGAAGGACCCCGCATCATCGTGTTTCGCGTCGCCGGTACGATCACGCTTGAGAGTCGTCTGAACATCTCCAACCCGTATATCACGATTGCCGGACAGACGGCTCCGGGCGACGGGATCACGCTTCGCAAAAACCATCTGACGATCGGCGCCGACGAAGTGATCATCCGATATATCCGCATGCGGCTCGGCGACGAATCGGAGGGCGACGCCGACGCCATCTCCGGGCGTTATCACAAGAACATCATCCTCGACCATGTCTCGGCAAGTTGGAGCATCGATGAAACGGTATCCATCTACCACTGCGAAAACGTCACCGTTCAGTGGTGCCTGATCGCCGAAAGTCTCCACCAATCGCATCACGTCAAGGGATCGCACGGGTTCGGCGGCATCTGGGGATCGAACTACAGCACCTATCACCACAACCTGTTGGCGCATCACGGCAGTCGGAACCCGCGCTTTGCGTCGGGTAGCGGTTACACCGATTACCGCAACAACGTGATCTACAACTGGGGCTACAATAGCGCGTACGGCGGTGAGAAGCAGCAACAGGGCAACGAGAAATTCGACTTTTCCGCCGTCAACATGGTCGCCAACTACTACAAGCCGGGACCCGCGACGGAGATGGGCAAGACGCGCCATCGCATCGTCAGCCCGTCGTCGCGGAACGAGGGCGAAGACTACGCGACGTGGTACGTTTCGGGCAACGTCGTTGAGGGGTACCCGGAGGTGTCGGCGGACAATTGGAACGGCGGCGTGCAGCCTCAACACGGCGACAAGTTCATCGCGGCGTTGAAAGCGGACGCGCCGTGGGACGCGATGCCGATCAACGAGCAGACCGCCGAGGAAGCATACCGTTCCGTGTTGGAGAGTGCTGGCGCGTCGTTGTCGCGCGATGCGGTGGACGCGCGGATTATCGAGGAGACGCGCGGCGGGTACGCCACCTATGAAGGCACCACCTACGAACAGAATCACCGCGTGGCGAACGCGGACGCAACGAGCGGCATCATCGACTCGCAGGACGAGGTCGGCGGATGGCCCCAACTCAAAAGCCTGCCCGCCCCTGCGGACGAGGACGGCGACGGAATGCCGGACGTATGGGAAGCGCGTTACGGTTTCGACGCGAAAAACGCCTCCGACGGGCCAATGGACAAAGATGCCGACGGCTATACGAACGTCGAGGAGTTCCTGAACGGAACGGACCCGACGGAGTTTGTGGACTATTCCAAGCCGGAAAACAACGTCAACACGTTGACCAGCCAATGACGAACAGATTTTCTTTTCTTTTTGATGGAAGATTCAGAATGAATATGTCGCACATCATCATCGCATCGCTCATCTCGTTTCTCGTATTGAGTATGCCATCGCTGTTGCGTGCGGAGACGTTGAAGCCGCGCATGATCGCGCTGACGGACATTTCTCCCGACGACCACGAACCGGACGACATGGAGTCCTTGATTCGACTTCTGGCGCACGCCGACCTCTTCGAGATCGAAGGTCTGGTGGCGACAACCGGATGGAGTTATTCGCACACGCCTGCGGACAACACGAAGCTGATCCACAAGGTGATTGACGCCTACGAAAAGGATGTGCCGAACCTGATGAAGCGTTCGGGTCAAACCGAGTTTCGAGCCGATGAGTCCCGACAGGAGATCGGCTATTGGCCCAGCCCGGACTACCTACGTTCCCGCACCGTCATGGGAAGCGTCACACGGGGTATGGAGCACATCGGCGAGAGAAACGACTCCGACGGAAGCGCGCTGCTGATCGAGATCGCCGACGAAGACGACGACCGACCTGTCTGGCAGCAAGCGTGGGGCGGCGCGAACACGCTCGCGCAAGCGATTTGGCGCGTTCAGCAAGATCGAAGCGACGACGAGTTGCGCGCGTTTTTGCGGAAGAATCGGCTGTACACGATCACCGATCAAGATCGAGGCTACAAAGGCGGCACCCCCTTCGACATCAGTTCGCACCAATGGATGCGGCGCGAGTTCGAGAAAGACCTGTTCTTCATTTGGGATGAGTGCGCGTGGAAGTTCCAAAACGGGACGGGCAAGGCGAACTGGGACGCCTACGCAACCCACATTCAGAATCACGGCGCGCTCGGCGCGATCTACCCGAAATACCGATACGGCGTCGAAGGCGACACGCCGTCGTTTTTCTACATCATGCCCGTCGGTCTCAGCGACCCGGAGCACCCGGAGCACGGCGGCTGGGGCGGCTACTTCGAGTGGGCGAAAGGTCCCGACAACGAGACGTACGCCTACACGAACCACCACCAACCCGTCTACGACCTCAGTCGGAAGCTCTCGACCCACTTCTACGAGGCGACGTTCAACAACTTCGCAGCGCGCATGGACTGGGTGAAGGACGGCGCGGGCAACCGGAACCCGGTCGCGGTGATTGACGGCGACGACGGGTTGGAGATCATCACGAAGACGCCTCAACCGGGTTCGTCCGTGACGCTCGACGCCTCCGCGTCGCACGATCCCGACGGCGACAACCTGTCGTTCAAGTGGTGGGTGATTCCGGGTCCCGGAAGTTATACGGGTGACGTCACCATCTCGAACGGCGACACGAGTCGGGCGACGGTCGAGGTATCCGCCGATTCGGGCGGCAAGACGTTCCACGTCGTTTGCGAAGTGACCGACGACGGCACGCCCAACTTGACCGCGTACCGTCGAATCATCGTCGAACCCGCCAGATGATTCGACAACCGACGCCGAAGGGCGCCATCGATCTTTCGCTCAGGTTCAAAATGGCGTTATCCTTGCCAACGATACTCAGTGTTGTCGTTGGCAAGGAGTTTGACAAGGGCGCGCTGCACGATCAGTTGAGTTCGTGCCTAGTCGGATGAAATGAAAGCGGAGTTGCACTCCACCAAACAAACATTCATGCGGATTTGATGAATCAATCCATCATGCAAATCGCCAACTTGATCGCGGTCGTCATCGCTACACTCGCAGCTGTCGCGTCGGCGGTTGCGACATGGCTGATATGGTATGCCGCAAAGGGTTGGCGCCAGCAATTCCGCACACAACAACTATATGAAGCCGTACGCGAGTGTTTGGCTTCGCTGGATCGTTTCGCCGACGCACATGAAAACGTACGTCAATTCTATTGGTCGAAGCTGCCCGGAACGCCGCAGGAACGCGGGCATTTGGCTTTCACGGACAAAGGTGGAGAACTGAGCCAGCAACTTCGTACCTCTGTGAGACAACTAGCGGACCACATGCAGAATGAATGGGACGCTTTCGTACAGTGGTCGGAAGTGGTAAAGGTTGGATACTCGGATTTTGATTTGCATGTTGCAGCACTTCGACCCAATTACATGAGGATGGGCGGGGCGATCCACAGAATGGGCGACGACGGTTTCTCACGAAAACCAGAGTACACGGATACAACGAGCCCGGACGCTATTGGATCAGTGAAGAAGGAAGCGAAGGCTGCACGAATTGCGTTGATCGGCTACATCTACGAGCTAATTAACGGTGAAATACCACCGTCTTAAGGAGAGATAAGATGGCAACCTTCCTCTTCACCCGACGCCCGAACCTCGAACGCGATTGGCCCTTCGTCCACGACCAGATGGTCAAGCGGCTGGAGGCGCTCGGCACGCTTAAAATCCTCAACTCCACCGAAGACGCGCCGATCCACGAGCAGATCGACGTGAGCGACGTGGATGGCATCGCCTACTACGGCGGCGGCAAGTTCACCGCCGAGACGGTCGCCGCCGCCCCAAAACTCAAGATGGTCAGCGCGAACACGGACAACGGCGGCTACGGTCTTCCCCTCGACGCGCTGCACGAACGCGACATCGCCATCATCGAGACGACCCGCGCGTGGGCGCAGTCGGTCGCGGAGTGCGCGTTCGGGTTGGCGTTGATGTCGCTGCGGAGCATGGGTCAGTGGCACGAGCAGATGTCGGCGGGCAAGCCGCTCTGGACGTACCACGCCGGGCAGTTCTGCGACAATCCCGACTTCGTCAACGGCGATATCGGCACGAAGAACGTCGGGGTGATGGGCATGGGTCAGATCGGCGGGCGGATCGCCAAGTGGTGCGCTCAGTTCGGCGCGACGACGTTCGGGTACGACCCCTTCGTGCCGCAGTCGCTGCTGGACGAATGGGGCGTTGAGCGCGTTGAGATGGACGAGCTCGCCGAACGCGCCGATATCGTCTTCGTCGCCATCCCCCCAACACCTTCGGCGAAGCACTTGTTGAACCGCGAACGCATCTACAAACTCCGCAAGGGCGCGTTGGTGACGATCATCACACGGGCGCACTCCGTTGAAATGTCCGCCCTGCGCGAACGCATCGTCAAGAACGAACTCGCGGGCGCATTCGATGTGTACGACGTGGAACCGCTGCCCGTCGATGACGAACTCCGCAATCGCGCAAACGTGACGCACACGCCGCACATCGCGGGTCGCACCGTCGACGCGAACCTCCGCACCGCCGACATGACGGCGGACGAGTTCGAGCGTATCCTAAAAGGGCAAGAGCCGACCTTCCGCCTGACGAAGAAAGCGATCAACGTCCGCCGCGAAGAAAAGCCTCAGGAGGGCGCGAATTGAACTCGGTCGTCATCCGCGAAATCCGCACCCGCGACGTTCGCTTCGACCTGAAGGCGGGCGAGGGGACGGATTCCGTTCACTCGAACCCGCAATACTCCTACGCCGTGACGGAACTGCGGACGGACGACGACGCGCTTTACGGGACGGGGTTGGCGTTCACTCTCGGCGGGGGGAACGATCTCGTCTGTCGCGCGGCGGAACTGCTCGCGGAGACGTTGGTGGGGCGCGAGATCGAAGACCTGATGGCGAATTACGGGTCGCTCTACAACGCGCTGGCGAACCATCCGCAACTGCGCTGGCTTGGACCTCACAAGGGGGTTGTGCACCTCGCGCTCGCGTCGATCACGAACGCTTGTTGGGACTTGTGGGCGAAGTCGTGGGGCGTGCCGTTGTGGAAACTGCTGCTCGACCTGTCGCCCGAAGCCATCGCCCAAACGCTCGACTTCTCCTACCTCGAAGACGTGCTGACCCGCGACGAGTTCATCGACTTGGTGACGTGGGAGTCCGAAAACCGCGATCAGCGCGAGGACGTTCTGCGCGAGGGCTATCCCGGCTATGACACGTCCGTCGGGTGGATGGGTTTTTCTGACGACGAAATCCGCCGTCGGACGGAAGCGGCGTTGGTGGAAGGGTTCGGCGCGTTGAAGTTGAAGGTCGGTTCCGCCGACCCCGATCAGGACGTGCGCCGCGCCCACTTCCTACGAGATTTGATCGGCGACGACCGACGGCTAATGCTCGACGTGAACCAGCAGTGGTCGCTGCCGCAAGCGTTGGAGATGTGCCACCGACTCGCGCCTGTCGAGCCGTTCTGGATCGAGGAGCCAACCCATCCCGACGACGTGACGGCGCATCAGCGGCTGGCGTTGGAGATTGCGCCGATGAAGGTCGCTCTTGGGGAGCATGTGCCGCACGCGGTGCTGTTCAAGAACTTTGTGCTGTCGAACGCGATGGGCTTCTGTCAGGTGGATGCGGTGCGGGTCGGCGGGGTGAGCGAGTTCCTCGTCGTCAGCGCGATGGCGCGGCGGTACGGCATCCCCGTCGTGCCGCACGTCGGCGACATGGGACAGATTCACCAGCACCTCGTCCTGTTCAACCATATCGCGTTGGGGCATGAGCGGCTGTTTCTGGAGTACATCCCGCACCTGCGCGAGCACTTCGTCCATCCGGCGGATGTGCGCGAGGGCGTCTATCACACGCCGCAGGAGCCGGG
>JAQBWJ010000174.1 GCA_027625215.1 Candidatus Poribacteria bacterium | reverse complement strand
CGTTTCGCGGGCGAGCTCGATCTGCCCGATGAACGCCTCGAACTGCGCCTCTTTCGGCGAGAGGTTGCGGTAGTAGTCCAGCCCGCCCTCGCCGATGGCGATCACTTTCGGATGTTGGGAGAGGTCGCGGAGGGCGGCGCGGATGTCGGCGTTCCAAGTCTTCGCGTCGTGCGGGCGAAGCCCCGCCGTCGCCCAACAGCCGTCGTGACGCTCGGCGAGGTCAATCGCCGCCTGAGTCGTCTCGATGCTGAACCCGACATTGAGGATCGTCTCGACGCCCGCCTCGCGCGCGCGTTCGAGTACGGCGTCGCGGTCGGCGTCGAAGGTTTCCAACTGGAGATGCGCGTGGATGTCGAATAGGTGGGGATTCTTCATGATCGGTCGGAATTGGCGTCCATCATTGCGCGAGCGGCGTCGAGCATTCGAAGCGCATCGTTGATCTGCTTCTCGTGATAGTCGATATGCTTTACGAAGTCGTCGGGCGTCGTCAGGTTGAAATACCCGCTGGGTGTCGATCCGATCAAACCGAACTGCATCAATGGGGACAGCACTTTATCGCGCAACGCCTTCTTCGTAAGAAAGTCAGCGTAGTCCGCGACCCATTCGCTGTCATGACGGATGTAGTCAATGATCGTATCTCGGCTCTTAGCGCGTCGATGTCCCGGCGCTTCGCGCACTAAATAATGGTAGACGATCTGCCACAACTCGTAGCGGAGGCTGACCGGATACGTCTCGACGTACTCCGACACACCTCGCAGCCGGAATACGAGGCGTGGCTCATTCTCGGCGTCCTCGTCGGACAGAAGGATGCCCTGCGAGAGGACGTTCAACAATGGAAGCCATGGGTTCCAACGGTTGGAACCCACTCCGTAGTTTTCGCAGAAGAAAACGGCGTTTTCGACGGACTCCTGCATGAATCGGGCGAACGGAGCGGCCGACGGATGATCGGGCGCGACGAATTCACGCAGCCATGTATCGAAATGGACGCCTTCTTCGTCCGCTTTCTGCCATGCCTGCTCCGTCGCGTCAAAATCCGGTAGCGCTTCGTGCGTCTTTTGGGAGTCGGGAGGACCCCATTCCATCGCAGCTTGTTCCAGCCCGATGTACCTGCGCCACCCGAACAGTCGGTACGTCGAGACATCCCATCCGTCCGTCCGATACAGCCCCAACGCAAGCATCCGATCCATATGCGCGTCAATATCCTTGCGACAGCTCCGAAGGTCGACGGATTCCGACAGACCGGGTGGATAACTGACTTCAACGGAATGTAGGTAGGTCATTGTTGCGTCTTCCGTCTCACGCGCGAAACTCGATCCAAAAGTTAGGAGATGTCGGTACAAGTTCTGTCGTGTAGAACGTGTGTCCGGGAAACTTTTGTTTGATCGCATCCTGACCAAACACTGTGTTGATTTCCACAAAGCCGTTCTGTGCGGCATACCTGCGAACATCGGTCAGCCTACTATGTCGGTTCGCAGTTGCCCCGAGTACCTCCAAGCGTCCGCTATCGCCCAATACACGGCGAACTTCCTGTAACAGCGCGTCCGTATTGTCCTTCGCGTGGAACCCGTAGCCGTACGGGTTATTAATGATGACGAGCGCAAACGATCCGGATTCGAACGGAAGCCGCTCACCACGGCATTTCACATCGAGGTCCCAAAGGACCTTTGTCGGATCGGCGTCTGTCACAACGGGGTCGGTTAGGAACGATGCGGCGAACCCTCGATTTCCCGCCCCTATCTCCAGATCAGAGAACACCGCCATCACCGTCTTGTATTCACCGTCGGGTTGCGCCGTTTCGGATCGCGTTTTTCTTCGCCCGCGCCGCTTCGACCATCAGCGCCATCGAGTGCACCTTTGAATAGTGAAACTCGATGCTCTTGTCGCAGTCTTCCTCGCATGTGAGGACGAAGTACCCCTCGTTCGAGGAGCCGACGAGTCCGGCGCGTTTCAGCGGGGCGATGACTTCGACTTGCAGCACTTCGCGTTTGAGGAAGGGTCGGTAGTCCTTCGCCCACTTCTTGTTCGCGGAGAGGTGTTCCACGAGCGAGTCGCCGCTGACGGCGGACTCATAGCCGGGCGCGACCGCCTTCATGTGCGCGTAGACGAGTTGGATCGTCTCGTACCGCTTGCCGAGTTGACAGCGACCCGTCGTCTTGCCGCCGCGCGACCGCATGATGAGGTGTTTGCGTTTCGTGTCGCCGTCCGGCGAGAGCAACACCCCGCGCGACAGCACTTCCACGATGGGCTGCCAGGGGTTTTCGGGCGCGCCGTCGTCGCCGTACAGTCGGTCGAAAAAGACGCCGTTTTTCACCGCGCGTCGCATGAACCGGAGGTACGGTTGAAACTCTTTGCCGCTGCCGACGACCGATTCCACCCACTCGTCGAAACGGATGGCGGACTTCTCGGCGGCTTCCGATGCGTTGTCGCGGTTGCTCTGGGGCGTCAGGTGGGCGGGACCTTGTTCCAACGCCATCCGTTCCAGCGATTCGTATCGTTTCACGTCGAATACGGCATCGCTCGCGCCGTCCCACCCGTCCGTCTGCGAGAGACCGATGGCGAGCAGGCGGTCGAGGTGTTCCTGCGCCTCGCGCACGTAAACGCCCTGATCGACCGATGGCGCGAGCGCCTCCGGATAACGCACGTCGAGCCGTTCGGCTCCCTGATGGAACTCCGGTTCGACACTCTTGGGGAAAACGACGCCCTGTACGCTTCGCACGCTTTAATTCACCTTAACCAAAATACACCCCGCAACACTCTGAGACCTCTGCGTCGATCCGTCGGCGGCACTGAACGGACGCAATGGTATCACAAGTTGTGGTATCATCCCAACGTCAACTCAATTCGATCCGCCTCAAGGGAGATGTTGATGTCCGATACAAGCCTTCCGATCCCCGTCTCCAAAGTGCTTGTGCGCGTGACGGATGGTTTCAATGTGCTTGCCGCCGTCCCTAAAATGGTCGCTTCATCGGAGCCTATCTCCTCGGAGCACCTCATCAACGCCGCCGATGAGATCATCGACCTGATCGCGCGCTTGGATGAATTCGACAACGAGCTCCATGAACACGCTCTAGACATGCCCGAAGCGACGTTTGAGACCTATTTCGCGTGGCTCGAAGAGATGATGCGCGTCACGGTCAACGTCGGACAGATGCTTGTTCCGTCGCTTTTGTCGAATTCGTCGCTGCACGAAGCCGGAGTGCGGCTTGATGAGCGAGTGCAATACAAACTCGGTTCTCTGAACTGGGACATGAGCGAATTCCTTCAACGGCCGGAAATGCGCGAACTGGCTGAAGAAGCCGAACGCGAATATAAAGCCGGGTTGACGGAAGAAGGCGGATTCGCGGTTTATGAGGAAGCAATGTGAAGAACCGCCGGACACGTTCATTTCGTGAACGGTTCGCCGCCCTCCCGATACATATTCAACAAAAGGCGAATCGACAGTTTCGTTATTTCGTTGAAAACCCGTCCCACCCGTCGCTCCAATTCAAACAGGTGGAATCCGAGTCGGACAAATGGGAAGCGCGAGTTGACGGGGATTATCGGGTGGTCTGTCGAAGAGACGGAGATACCTACGTCTGGTATTTTATCGGCACACACGCTCAATTCGACCGACGCTTCTGATTTCACGGGTCACGAAACGCGCGACCCCGACGCGATCTCACCCGCGAACTCCGCCAACACGAGATTCCCCGCATCGTCCTTCCCCGCGAGCAGCATCCCCTGAGACTCCACACCTTGCGCGGCTTCAGGTTCGCCACGACGACGATCCGCTTGCCGACCATCTGCTCCGCCGTATAATACTGCGCGACGCCCGCGACGAGGCTGCGCGTCTCCTCGCCGACGCGGATCGACAGTTTGAGCAACTTGTCCGCACCCTCGATGGGCGACGCCTCGAGCACCTCCGCCACGCGCAGATCGACCTTCATGAAGTCGTCGAAGGTGATGATCCCGGTCGATTCCGCGTTGTCCTTCTTCGCCGTTTCGGTCACGTTCGATCCCTTCGCAGTTGCCTCTGTCGGTTGCGTGGCGGGCGTCTCTTCCACCTTGATCTGGATGCGCGGGAACAACGTTTCGAGCTTGCCGATGGGGTCGCCTGATGTCAATCCGCCCCACTGTAACGAAGCGAGGTCTTGCGTTTGTTCCTCGTTCACGCCCAGTTGCGCCTGCACCCGAACCGCCGCGTCCGGCGCGACGGGCGACACCAGCACGGATGCCCACCGCAACGCCTCCATCGCCGTGTAGAGGATCGTCCCGGTGCGGGTCATGTCGCTCGCTTTGGCGGTCGCCCAGGGCTGCGTGTCGGCGAGGTACTTGTTCGCCGTGCGTACGATGGAGATCGCGTGGTCGGTCGCCATGTGGAGTTGGTAGCGATCCATCGACTCGACGTACGAGTCGCGGGCGGCGGCGGCGAACTCCGCAACCGCCGTGTCCTCCGGCAGCGTCTCACCGACGGGAGGCGTCTTTCTGTCGAAATGCCGCTGGACGAGGTTCAACGTGCGGCTGAGCAGGTTCCCCAAGTCGTTCGCCAAATCCGCGTTGTACCGCGCGACGAACGTTTCCCACGAGAAATCGCCATCCGATCCGAACGGCACCTCGCGCACGAGGAAGTACCGAATCGCGTCCGACCCGTACTCCTCGACGGCGGCGACCGGATCGACGTAGATGCCGCGCGACTTGCTCATCTTCTCGCCGCCGAGTGTCACGAAGCCGTGCACAAACACTTTCTCAGGGATCGGCACGCCCGCGCTCATCAGCATCGCGGGCCAATAAATGCAGTGGAACCGCCAAATGTCTTTCCCGATGACGTGGATATCGCAAGGCCAATACTTGTCGAACTTTGCGGTGTCGTCGGGGAAGCCGACGCCCGTCAGGTAGTTGATGAGCGCGTCGAACCAGACGTAGATGACGTGTTCGGGATCGACGGGGGTTGGAATCCCCCACTTCACCGACTCGCGCGACACGCTGAAGTCTTTGAGTCCGCGATCAATGAACGCGAGCACCTCGTTCCGGCGGGAGGTCGGTTCCACAAAGCCGGGGTTCGAGGTGATATATTCCCGCAGTTTGTCCTCGTACTTCGACAGGCGGAAGAAGTAGTTGGATTCCGACAACCACTCGCACGCCGACTCGTGGACGGGACAGACGCCGCCTTCTTTGAGCTCGTCTTCATCATAAAACGCCTCGCACGAACGGCAGTAGTAGCCCTCGTAGGAGGCTTGATAGATGTCGCCGTTTTCGTAGGAGCGGCGGAAGAACTCGTGGGCGGCGCGTTTGTGGCGTTCCTCCGTCGTGCGGACGAAGTCGTCGTTGGACAGTTTCAACGCGCCCCACGTCTTTTGGATCGTCTCCGCCATCTCATCGACGTAGTCCTGCGGCTCTCGCCCCAGTTCGCGCGCCTTCTTCTCGGAGTTGAGGGAGTTTTCGTCCACGCCGGTCAGGAACCACACGTCGTATCCGGCGAGGCGTTTGTATCGGGCAATCACGTCCGTCGCCACCATCTCGTAGGAGTGTCCGAGATGGGGCACGGCGTTCACGTAGGGGATCGCGGTCGTACAGTAAAACTTCGGCTTCATGGTCTTCAACTTCCTCAATCCAACAGTCGATATTCCGTATCTAACGTCATCCCTTTCCCGTGTCATTCTGAGGCTACTGCCGAAGAATCTCTAGCCCGAACGGTGGACTCGTCGTCAACGTTCGTTCCATAAAACGCGCTGGACAAGAGATTCTTCACTTCGTTCAGAATGACACCGGCAACGTAAATTAGATTCCTCGTCGCTTGCGAGTTCGCTCACTCGCTCGGAATGGAATACAGTGGTTCGACTACGCTCACCACGAACGGGAA
>JAQBWJ010000173.1 GCA_027625215.1 Candidatus Poribacteria bacterium | reverse complement strand
GTTCGACCCATTCGCCCACTATCTGGCGCACCTCGACCGGACATCTGCCTATCGACCTCATGCGCCGCTTCCTCCCAAGAAGAATCCCGCTCCGGCGCCACAACCCCAACGGGAAGAACCGATCCCCGAGTCGGACCTGGACTTCGTCTTCATGAAAGAGAAGGGAGACTTCTGGCGGGTGCGTATGTCTGACTCGGAAACGCTCGTCAGCGACTGCAAGGGGCTGACGTACATCCACTACCTGCTGCGGCACGAGGGCGATTGGGTCTCGTCGATGCAGTTGCTCGCGGCGACCGACCCGGAAGCGGTTGAAATGGAAGACCGTCGTCGCCGCGAACAGCGGCAACGAATACGCGATGCTCAGGCGGACGCGCGTGAGTCACTCTCATACCTTAGCGGATCCAGTTCGTCGTATGATTCGGACGAGCTTCAACAAGCGAAAGAATTCTACGAAGAGGAACTGCGCGACGTTCAAGACCAGATCAAGGCGTTCCACAAGAACGTCTACAACCGGATCTCCAACAACATCAGGCGTTCCCTCGAGAACTTCGAGAAAGCCTTGCCTGAGCTCGCGCAACATCTGTCCGACACGATCAAATATCGCGGGCAGGAATGGCTCTACAACCCGCCGTCCGGCGAACAGATCGATTGGACGCTTGGTTGACTCGTTTAAGCTCCCTGTTTGCCCGCATGTAGGTTTTTTCCTCGTCGTAGGCGACGGCTTCACCGAATGTAGTCCTTCAACTGACAGAACGTTCCGGTGAATACGCGACGAACGACGCTCCCTACATGCGAGGCAAACATGAGCACACGATTCCATCTACCGACTTCGCTGCAACGCGCCCGCGCGAACGTGTTGAGATTGGGTGTGCATTTCGATCCCAACATGAAGTCCAACGGCAAGGATAATCGGTCGATCAACTTGTCCTACGCGGACGTGAGCCACATCGACCTGCGACATGCCGATCTGACCAACGCCAACCTGATCGGCACGAATCTTACCGGGGCGCGACTGAACGGAGCTCGACTCGACGGCGCTTCGTTGCGAGATGCGCGACTGTGCGGAGCCGTTCTGGACGGCATCACGGCAAACAACGCAGATTTCTCCAACGCGACGATGTCGGCGGCGTCAGTACGCGACGCCGACATGGAAAACGCCCTGTTCACCAATACGACGCTGCGAGAAGCGCATCTGAGCGGCACGAACCTGATTGGCGCGAAACTGGACGGCGCCAACTTGATCGAGGCAAGAATTCGGAACGGCAGATTGTACGGCGCAACTCTGACGGGGGCGTACATCCGAAACGCGGATTTCACTGGCGCCGACCTTCGCCTCGCCAATCTGTCGGCAGCCGATCTGACCGGCGCCGACTTCACCAACACAAATTTGCGGTACGCGAACCTTTCGAAAGCACAGGCGGTTGGGTGTCGCTTTGTCGAGAGCGACCTGACCCGGACGAACCTCTCCGACACCGACCTGACAGGAGCGGACCTCACGCGCGCGCTCTTCAACGAGACCAGGTTGGAACGCAGCTACATGGTGCGAACGGTGTTCCGTGAGGTGCGGATCGTCAGCGCTCACCTGAAAGACACGACGTTCATTGGCGCGACGTTTGACGACTCGGCGTTGCGAAACCCGGACCTCGCGAAAGCGGTCCGCAGCGACATGGCTGCGCGATGGCGCCGGTTGTTTACCCGTGTCGAGACGCCTAACACTCCGACATCGGTGAAAACGTCTCGCAGTCGACCCAATCCCTTCAACCACTACCGAAACGAGTCTGAACATCGCGCTACCGCATTGCATGTGGATTTCTCCGCGTGACGGAGCATCGAGGTTTACCTCTCCTTGCTTTCTGATACGTTCAGCGAGTTGACGATAAGTTGCAAAAAAGGATAACGACATGTGTGGAATTGCTGGGTACGTTGGTCCGCGAAACGCAAAAACCGTTGTGCTGGAAGGACTGAAACGCCTCGAATATCGAGGCTATGATTCGGCGGGCATTGCCTTTCTGGACCAACATGACCTCCTCCACATCGCGCGCGTCAAAGGACGGCTCCACAATCTCACAGACCGATTTCGGAATGACTTGGATTCGGCGCCCGCGGCGATCGGTCACACTCGTTGGGCAACACACGGCGTTCCATGCGAGAAGAACGCTCACCCGCACCGCAGCGCGGATGGAGAGATCGCCGTCGTTCACAACGGCATTGTCGAGAACTATCAGGAACTGCGTTCCCAACTTCAAGGAAACGGCTACGTGTTCGCGAGCGATACGGACACGGAAGTGATTGCACACTTGATTCACTACAACTGGAAGAGCCGAAAGACATCCGACCTAGTCGATGCGGTACGCGCGACTCTGCGGAAACTGAAAGGGTCTAGCGCCATCGTCGTACTGAGCACGCTTCGCCCGGACACGTTGATCGCGGCGCGGCTTGGGAATGCCGGCGGTGTCGTCATCGGCTACGGCGAGAACGAGATGTACGTTGCGAGCGACATCCCGGCGATTCTGAAACATACGTGTCGAGTCGCGTTTCTCGAAAACGGCGAACTCGCGGTGGTCACTCCGTCGGGCGCAGCATATTCGGATTCAAGCGGCACACCGATCATCAAACATCCAGTCAAAATCGAATGGGACGCCGCAGCAGCGGAAAAGGGCTCCTTCGCACACTACATGCTGAAGGAAATCTTCGAGCAGGAACAGAGCCTTACGGATACGCTTCGAGGCAGGATCGACATCAGCCGAAACCAGGTACGGTTGGACATGCTCAACATGACGGATTCGGTCGCACGGCGGCTGAGCGGCGTCACGATCGTCGCGTGCGGCAGCAGTTACTACGCCGGACTCTTGGGCAAGCAGTTGATCGAACGACTGACAGGGCTTCACGTCGAGGTCGATTTCGGCAGCGAGTTCCGATATCGCCATCCGGTGTTGGACGAAAACCGCCTCGTGTTGGCGATCACGCAAAGCGGCGAGACGACGGATACGCTTGCCGCTCTCGAAGAGGCGCGGGAACGAAAGGCGTTCACCGCTTCCATCGTGAGTGTCGTCGGCAGTCAGGCGGCACGGGTCAGCGACGGCGTCATCTACATGCAGGTGGGACCTGAGATCGGCGTGGCGACGACCAAAGCGTTCACCGCCTCGCTGGTTGATCTGTATCTGCTGGCGGTGTTTCTCGGCACCGCTCGCGGCACATTGGACACGAACCGTCGCGCGGAACTGATCCGAAACATCGCGACGCTTCCGCGACTTGTCGGGAAGACGCTTGAGTCGATGCAACACTCAGGTGTGATCGAGGCGGTGGCGAGTAAGTACACCGATCGCGCGAACTTCCTCTACCTCGGTCGGGGACTGCATTATCCCATTGCGCTGGAAGGCGCATTGAAACTGAAAGAGATCAGTTACATCCACGCGGAAGGCTATCCGGCAGGCGAGATGAAGCACGGTCCCATTGCCCTGATCGACGAGCGGATGCCGACGGTCGTGATCGCCCCCAAAGACAGCCTTCATGAGAAGATGGTCAGCCAAATCGAACAGGTCAAGGCGCGGAACGGCGCCGTGATTGCCCTCGCAACCCAAGACGACACGGAGACGGCTCACAAGGTAGACGATGTGGTGTGGCTGCTGAATGCGCCGGAAATGCTCACGCCGATCCTCGCCGCAATCCCGCTGCAGCTGCTGGCATACGAGATCGCAGTACGGCGAGGAACCGATATCGATCATCCTCGAAATCTGGCAAAAAGTGTAACGGTGGAATAGGTGACGGCGATGATATTGGAAGTTCGCGGAAGTCAACCTGAAGAAGTCGATGCAACGCTCGAATGCTGCGCCAGAGCGTTCTCAAACGGCGACGCGATGGAAACTCAGCGAAAACGGGAGTTCTTCAAAAATATCCACACGAACGACCCGAGTTTTACCCCGGAACACTCGCGAGTGGTGGTTCAGAACGGGCAGGTGCTAAGTGCCGCGCACGTCTTCGAACGTCGGATGTTGATCGATGGGGTACCAATCAAACTGGGCGGCATCGGAAGCGTGGCAACGCTCCCCGAATTTCGCGGGCGCGGGTACAGCACGAACGTCTTGGGCGATGCGATCACCTACATGGTAGACGAAGGGTACGAGCTTTCCCTCCTGTCGACGGGACTGACGAAGTTCTACGAGCGGTTGGGTTGGCACTCGTTTCTGTATCACCGTGAGGATATTGTCGAATTGCCGGAACGAGTCCATGTCCCGCAGTCCGCGTATACCATACGCCCGGTCGATTGGGAGCATGATCTCGCTGAAATCGAACAAATCCACACGCAGTTCAATAAGGATGCGACGGGACCTTTGTTACGGACGAACTCCTACTGGAAAGCGCTTCCCTCGTGGCGACCATTCGATCTGAATCAGTTGATGGTCGCGGCAACCAAGACTCAGGTCGTCGCCTATCTGATGTACGACGATCAATTCGACCGGATTCAAGAGTTCGGCGTGTTGGAAAACCATACGTCCGCCTTGGTCGATCTGATCCTGGAGGCGCTACGCAAGGCGAAGTCGGTAGGGAAGAAATGCGTCCAGTCGGTACCGTTGTTTCCTGTGAGGCATGTGTTGGCGGCGAAAAGATTTGTGATCAAGTCGGTGTTGGTTGATCGCCTCATGTTTCGTTGGATCGACTTACCAAAGATCATCGAAAAGCTGCGCCCGCGCATGGAAGCCCGCTTGATGGCATCAGACGTGGCGGATTGGAGGGGCGAACTGCGATTGGGTGACAGCCACTCCGAACATGAGATCGATCTCTTGATACGGCGCGGCAGAATCAAACAGGCAAATCCGATCTCGAGCATACGTCCTACGATTGACATAAAGCTTCCACCAACCGACCTGCTTGGCTTGCTGTTCGGTCAGACGGAATCGCCACAGCTCCTTTGGAACTTCGGCGTGACCGATCTAACCGTTCCAATCGACAAAGCCGAAGCGTTGTTGAAAGCGCTTTTCCCTCGTCGGGTGTTTCGTTGGTTTTTGTGGGATAAGTTTTGAAGAGAGGGGATGAGCGTCTGGCTTCGCTCCTCCCCCTCTTGGTTGTTGGCGTCGTGCTATTTGAGCAGTACCATCTTACGACTCGAGCGGAAGGAACCTGCTGTGATGTCGTAGATATAGGTGCCGCTGGCAACCGATTCGCCAAGTTCGTTCCGACCGTCCCAGTATGCCGCCGTCTCCTGTCGCAAGTAGGTACCGGCAGACCTTTGTCCGAGAAGGAGCGTCTTGACGACCTGCCCTTGCAAGTCATAGATCCGAACCGTGACCTCGGCGCCTTCGGACAGTTCAAACGGAATCCACGTTTCCGGATTGAAGGGGTTCGGATAGTTGGTCAGGAGCCTTGACGATGGCGGCGTTGTAATCCCACCGCGAACGGCACGTAACGCAAAGCGTCGCGCGCCTGTCGAACCGAGATCCAACCGCTCGTTCCCTTCCAGACGAATTGTACGTTCCGACGCAAGATCGTCGAGAAAGAGCGCGACATCACCGGGTAGTGACTCCGGTTCAACCTCGAGCGTCATATCCGGCACGACGCGCATGTCGATCTTCCAAACGATCAGCGACGCCGAGTTCATCGCCTTTCGTTCCAACAGTGGATCCGATGACGCATCTCTCGCATCTCGGATGGCGAGGTAGGGACGCTCACCGGTTGGCATCATCGGCGGTTTCGACGCGTCATGGATCGTCGGTATCGTTTCGTTGTCGTCGCGCACCGCAACGGTCGCGGAATCAGAACGTCCGCCAGCCGTCGCTGTCAGCCGGACGCCCCACAACTCGCCGTCGCGCAGGATACTTGTGCCGGTCGAGGGTTTCAGGGATTG
>JAQBWJ010000172.1 GCA_027625215.1 Candidatus Poribacteria bacterium | reverse complement strand
AAGACTTGCTCGGCATCGACGGGACGGAAATCTGATCGCCCTGATTTTGCGACTTTGCCCAAACGACCGCCGATAGAGTATCCTTGTAGGTGAGTCAGTGCCGTATTTCGATGAACTTGACTTTGAGTGGGACGAAGTCAAGGCTGCTGCCAACAAACAGAAATATGGAGTCGCATTCGGAGTGGCAGTTTATGTATTTGCCGACACATTCCACATTGAGCGGTTGGATGAGCGCGATTATGGTAATGAATACCGTTATCTTGCAACAGGTCTTGTCGGCACACGAATCCTTACGGTGATTTACGCCGATTACGGTGGTGTCTATCGAATCATTTCCGCGCGTGGAGCGACGCCGAAGGAAAGGCGACTGTACTATGGCAATCGTGAGGTATAAACGCGACCAAATACCGCAAGACGAATTGACGGTCGAAGATCGCACCGACGAAGAGATCATCGCGGCGGCGGAATCCGATCCCGACAACCCGCCTCTGACCGACGAAGACTTGGCGCGAATGCCTGAGCCGCCATTCGTCCGCCGCCTACGCAACTCCCTCTACCTGACGCAAAAGGGGTTTGCGGAGATGTACCAGATTCCGTTGTCGACGCTGCGGGAGTGGGAGCAGGGGCGACGCAGTCCCGATCAAGCCGCGCAGACCTACCTCAAATTGATCTCCCGCGCGCCGGAACTGGTGCGCCGTGTGCTGAACGAACATTAGCGGGCGAGGGGGGTTCGGGGGGCATCGGCGCGTTCACGCACAAAAAGCGGTTTCCCCCAAACAAAGAGGAAAACCGCTGCACAGAATGGAGACATGCACCGACCCGAGAAAGAATCCACTCTCCCTCACGGGGAGACACCGACGATCCCCTCAACGTCAGATCGCCGTTGGACCACGCTCGCCCGTTCGGATGCGAACCGCTTCGTCAACGGGCGTCACGAAAATCTTGCCGTCACCGATCTTGCCGGTGGACGCCGCCTGCGTCACCGCCTCGATGACCTTCTCCACATCGTCTTCCGCGACGACGATTTCGATTTTCAGTTTCGGGATGAACTCAATCGTGTATTCGCTGCCGCGATACAGTTCCGTATGACCCTTTTGCCGCCCAAAGCCGCGAATTTCACTGACGGTCATTCCCTGAACGCCGATTTCGCGGAGGGCTTCCTTCACATCGTCTAGCTTAAAAGGGCGAATGATGCACTCGACCTTCTTCATGGGGACAACCTCCTCAACGAGGGTTGTGGGATTCGCAGCAAAGGGGACGCCCGGACGCCCCGTCCGTAATGCTGACCGATTTGGTGATGGGGTGAACAGTGTGAGGGGCGTCTCTCCCACCTAAGCGCGCCGAGACAGCGCCTCACACTTCTCTCCCCCAAACGAGACCGCGACCTTAAATGTCGTGGTAGAGATAGATTTCGTGCGGATGCGGGCGCAGACGCACCGCGTCCACTTCCGCCGTACGCTTGTAGTCGATGTAGTTCTCGATGAAGTCCGTCGTGAACACATCGCCTTCCAGTAGGAAATCGTGGTCCGCTTCGAGCTCGAGCAGCGCCTTGTCGAGCGCGTCGGGAACTTGCGGAATCGTCGCCAAGATTTCGGGGTCGAGGTCGTAGAGGTTCTTATCGACCGGCTCGCCCGGATCGGTCCGGTTCTTGATGCCGTCCAGACCCGCCATCAGCATCGCGGCGAACGCGATGTAGGGGTTGCAGGCGGGGTCGGGCGTGCGGAGTTCCATGCGCGTCGCGCCTTCCGACTTCGAGTACGTCGGGATGCGGATGCACGCGCTGCGGTTGCGCTGCGAGTAGGCGATGTTCACCGGAGCCTCGTAACCCGGCACCAGCCGCTTGTACGAGTTCGTCGTCGGCGCGATCAACGCGCACAACGCGGGCAGGTGCTTCATCAACCCGCCGATGTAGAACAGCCCCGCTTCGCTGAAGTTCGCGTAGCCGCTCGGATCGTAAAAGACGTTCTTGCCGCCCTTCCAGATCGACTGGTGCGTGTGCATGCCGGAGCCGTTGTCGCCGTAGAGCGGCTTGGGCATGAACGTCACCATCTTGCCGAACTCGCGCGCGGTCGTCTTGATGATGTACTTGTAATACATCATGCTGTCCGCCATCTTGATCAGTTCGTTGTACTTGATGTCGATTTCGCACTGACCGCCCTGCGCGACTTCGTGGTGGTGCAGTTCCGTGTCGATGCCCGCCGCGAGCAGACGCAGCACCATTTCGGAGCGGAGGTCTTGCAGCGTGTCGGACGGCGGAACGGGAAAATAGCCTTCCTTCGGGCGCGGCTTGTAACCGAGGTTGCCGCCCTCTTCTTCGCGGTCCGAGTTCCAGTTGCCTTCCGCCGAATCGAACTTGTAGAACGAGCCGTTCGTGGTGGACTTATAGCGAACGTCGTCGAAGACGAAAAACTCGGCTTCGGGACCGAAGTACGCCTTGTCGGCGATGCCCGTGTCCTGCATGTAGGCGACCGCTTTTTGCCCGACGTAGCGGGCGTCGCGTCCGTAACTTTCCAACGTGATCGGGTCTTTAACGTTGCAGATCATGCTGAGCGTCGGGTGCTTGCAGCCCGGATCGAGAATCGCGGTGGACGGATCGGGGAACAGCAGCATGTCCGATTCGTGGATCTGCTGGAAGCCGCGAATGCTGGAGCCGTCGAAGCCCAGCCCGTCTTCGAACGTGTCTTCGGACAGATAATGGACGGGAATGGTGAAGTGCTGGAACATACCGGGCAAGTCGGTGAACTTGAAGTCCACAAACTTAACCCCTTTTTCTTTCGCTAACGCGAGTACGTCTTGCGGTGTCATGTCGGGTGTATCCTCCTGAAGATCAACCGAGCATCGAACGAGGGTTGCCCCGTCCTCACAATAACGCCCGGTTTCTCTCAACTTTCGATGAATTAGATGGTCGCGCGGCTTTTGACGCGGCGCAACCGTTTTCCACCGAGCAAGGAGTATGCCACAAACCGCCCGCGTTGTCGATGCCTTTTCATCGCCGCGCGCGTCGCGTCATGCGTCGGATCGCGGTCAAAGCGAACGATAAAGTGTCCAACGGCGCTGCATCATTATTAAGCAGTTTTGTGCCGAAATCGTACGCACCGAATCGCCGGGACACGGTCTCCCGTCAGTCGCGCGCGCCGCTCCGCCCGGTTCAAGCGGGACGATAGCCTTCCACCTTCGGCAGCACAATCCCCACCTGATGTTGGTACTTGCCGCCTTTGTCTTTGTACGACACCTCGCACGGCTCATCGCCCTGAAAGAACAGCGCCTGACCGATCCCCTCGTTCGCGTAGATTTTCGCGGGCAGCGGCGTCGTGTTGGAGATTTCGAGCGTCGCGTACCCTTCCCATTCCGGCTCGAAGGGCGTGACGTTCAGGATGATGCCGCAGCGCGCGTACGTCGATTTGCCGAGACAGACGACGAGTACGTCTCGCGGGATGCGCCAGTACTCGACCGTGCGCGCCAACGCGAACGAGTTCGGTGGGATGACGCACGTCTCCGACTTGAACTCGACAAACGCCTCCGCCTTGAAATCTTTTGGGTCGACCACCGTGCCGTGCACGTTCGTGAACACCTTCCACTCGTCGGCGACGCGAAAGTCGTACCCGTACGACGAGACGCCGTAACTGACGACGCCTCCCTCGCGCATCTGCCCGCTGTGGAACGGCTCGATCATGCCGTGTTTGGTCGCCATTTCGCGTATCCATCGGTCCGCCTGAATGCTCATGCCGCGTTTCTCCCCTCAACCGCGTTTCCCGAATCAATCTCGTTAGAGTTTTCATGCCTAAACAAGAAACGCCCCGCGCCAAGACGGGTTACATTGTCGTGGTGAACAAGACGGGGGGCGATGGACACGCGCCGCCCATCTGCGATATAAGTTGTCCCTAAACACCCCACAAGATTTCAACCGGAACACTACACAGACAGCGAGAAGAGGATGGCGCGAATGACGAACCAACGACTGATCGAAGCGCTGGGCGGCGTCACGACGATCCCGATTATCCCGTTTCAGCACGGCAAAATCGACTGGGGCGCGCATCGCCTCAACACCGAGTACTTGATGGAGACGAACACGCTCGACGGCGGACTGCCGCGCATCATCGCGCACGCCGGGACGAGCCTCATCCACTACCTCAGCGTTGACGAGCAGGTGGAGATCATCGAGCGCACGGGCGAGATCATGGGGCGCGAGGGCGTGCTCATGTCGGCGATCATTCCGGGACACCCGCAGGAGACGGTTGATCTGATCAACCGACAGGCGGACTCGAAGCGTCCGCCGGACGTGTACTTGTTGATGTCGTTGACGGGCGTGTGCAGCAGCGAAGGCGTCTACGACGGGCTGCGGGAGATCGCGGAGACGGCGGACGTGCCGTGCGTCTACTACCACCGCCGCTCGTCCGACAACGAGCAGGTCATCCGCCTGATGAACGACTGCGAGCAGTTCGTCGGGGTGAAGATCGGCACGAACACGAACGACGTGAAGCCCATCGTGAACGGCATCGGCGACAACGGCATCGCCATCTGGGGCAAGGGCGACTTGGCGACCGACGCGGCGGAACTCGGCACGCGCGGGCATACGTCGGGGATCGCCGTGCTGTTCGCCAAAGCCGCCGACGCAATCAACAACGCCCAACGCAAAGGCGACTTCGCCGCCGCCCGCAAGGTGGAAGCCGACATCAAACCGCTGGAAGACATCCGCTTTGAAGGCAACCGCGAACTGAACTATTCCGCCGTCGTGTTGGGCATGAACCTGTGCGGGTTCGACGACATCAAAGGCGGCGCGGGCGGACGCTTCAACCCGCTCCCGACGGACGAGGCGACAATCAGGCGCGTGTCGGAGGCGGTTGTTCCCTACAAGCGGTGGCACTGAGGTTGACGCGACCGTGCGGTACAATGGATCAGCGAGGACTGACGCTCACGGTCGCGTCACATTGTTCAGTTCTTCGACCGTCCACGCGCCGTTACGCAGCCGTACAACGAATTCCATCGGTTGATCGCCCGACGGGTCGTCGCCGGAGACCACCGCTCGGAGCTCTCCATCCGCATAGGTCTGCGTGACCACCCGTATTTCTGCCGCCTGTTGCCGCTCTTGTTCCAAGATGCGCGGGTCGCCGTCGAAGTTTTCGAGCTCGGTGCGGAGTCCTTCGATCCGTTGACGCGCCTGTCCCGTCGATTTCGTCAACAGCGTTTCGAGGTCCATCTTCTGGAACGCGACGATCACGTCGTTGAGCGTCGAAACCGCTTGCGCTTCGGCGGCTGAGATTCCCGTCTTCGTGAGCGTCGGCTTCCGGACGGTCGGCGGAGGCGGAGGCGGAATCGATGCGACGTTACTCTCGTTCGTATCAGTTGATTCCTCGCCATCCGACGGTTTGGCTCCTTGTGCGGCGCGGTCCGCGTCTCTCTTTGATTCAGGACTCGCTTCGATTTCGGCGCGAGTCTCGGCTTTGTCTGCTGCAATGGGTTTGCCGACTACGGGATCGTCGGGGGTCGTGGCGGACGGCGTCGGTTGGCTTGGCGGAGCGTTCAAATGACGGTACGCGAACGACCCTCCAATCATTGTGACGACGAGAAACGCGGCGATCCCGACGACGATGCGTGTCGTGTTCATCAGTGCGATGCCTCCGAATGCGGCGCGTTTCGTCCCTCCGAGCCAGAGGGTAAACGCGGCAAGTGTCGCTTCGAGGCGTTTTCTCAGACGTGTCCGCGCGCGATGCAACCGAAACCCCACCGCCGAATAGGATAATCCGTGCCGCTCCTGCAACGCCTCGTACGGCGTCTCTTCGACGTAGCGGGCATAGAGCAGGTCGCGGTCGATGGGGTCGAGCGTGTTCAGCGCGATGAGGAACCGCGTCC
>JAQBWJ010000171.1 GCA_027625215.1 Candidatus Poribacteria bacterium | reverse complement strand
GTAGATCGCGTCTCCGCGCCGAACATATCGCCCGGTTTCCTGTCGCCCCAGATCGAATCGCCGCACGACGCGACCGCCTGCGTCATAAACCACTGCCGATACGTCCGCCGCTTGGGACAGTTCGTATGGAATCCATGTCTCCGGGTTGAACGGGTTGGGATAGTTCGCCAAAAGCCGAGTTTCCGTCGGGGTGATCGCCCGCGCGAGGCTCCGTAAAACCGACATCCCGCGACGAAACGCCGCCGATCCGTCATTCAACGGTTCCGCGTCCGCAATCCATCGGTGCAGTTCCGCCGCTGATACGGCATCCATCGACGCCAACCGCGCCGGAGCCGCCGTCACGCGCTGCCCGAACTTCGACGCGATGAGGACGAGATCGACCAGATTCACAACGCCGTCGCCGTTCACATCGCCCAACGGATCATTCGTTCCGAACACCCGCGCGACCCTCACCAAATCGAGCAGGTCGATGACGCCGTTACCGTCCAAATCTTCGGGAATGCGCTTCGGTTGAACGATGATTGTCAATGTCAGCGACGCGGACGCTCCTGTGTCATCCGTCGCTGTCACCGCGATCGTGTGCGTTGTCCCGACCTGACTCGCGTCCGGCGCGAACGTCAGCGTCCCGAGAACACCCCCGAGTCCGCTTGTTGTGGGCAATGTCGCGTTTGCGGGAAGTCCTGTCGCGGCGATTATCACCGTATCCGTCTTTGTCGCGTCCACCACGTTGATCAGCGCCGTTAGCGTATCGCCCTCGCGAACGGTAAACGTCGTCCCCGCCTGATTGTCGACCCGCGCCGTCAACACGGGGATGGTCGGCGTGACGTTGATGACAACGGTGTCTGCCAGTTGAACGATACCGTCTCGCGTCGCCCTCATGACGACCGTGTAAGTCCCAATCGCCGCGTATGAGTGCGAGACATTCAACCCTTGACCCGTCGTTCCATCGCCGAAATCCCACGCAATGGTGAATCCGGTCAATGTCGAGAGAAAGAACGCAACGGGACTTCCGAACGTCACGGAGCGGGTCGCGTCGGCAATCGGGTTTCCGCGCATGACCGTTGCGCCAATCGCATAGGACGCGCTTGCTGTTACCGGAATCGTCGCCCCTGTAGGATCAACGAACCGGATCGCCGACAACTGAACGGACGTAGCGGCAGTCGTCAGCACGTCGAATACCGCGATTCCAACCGTACCAGCTCCCGTGACCGATCCCGGTTCCGCCCTGACAACCGCGAGCGTCACCGCCCTGTCCGCGCCACCCGGACCCGCCGCCATCGACCGCTCAATCGGATCGACCGGATGGGTCGCGCCGTTCGCCGACAACAGGCCGCCCAATTCAAACGACGCAAAGCGCAACACGATGCTGTCGTACAACACGTCGAGTTGCCATCCCGCCACATCTACGATTTCGGAGGCGGTGATGTGCAACCTGAGTTGCGCCTCCGTGCGCTGCGGGATCACATTCAACGATGGGACCTGCGCCATCACATTCGACGCGCCGAACGTGATGAACCCGCACAACGCAACGACAAATCGGCGCGCGGCTGTCTGTCCGAGCCTCATGATCCCGTGTCCTCAAAGTGAACGAAGTCGATCAGAAAAACCGCGCCCAACAACATCGCTTTCTCCGTCGTCGCCAAACTCGATGGAAACGACACGCCGAAACGATCCGCGTCCGTAAACAGTTCGTTGCCAAGCCCCGACCATTTCTTCTGAATCAACCCAATTTCCTGTCCGTTCGAGAGAATTCGAAACGTCCACGGACGAAAGAGAGGTCCGTCCAGTTCAAACAGAACGCGCCCCTGCGAATCCATCACATCGTACACGCGGTTGAAGATCGAGAAGCGACGTTTGACCGAACCGACCGTCCGTCCCGTATCATCAAGCAGCGCGATCTCGTGGAAGTAGCAACGCAGCGGGCGGTCGATTTTCAACGCAACGCCGTTCTCGTCCGCGACAACTATCTGGAATGGACGCCACGCTTTCAGGAACACGCGCACGATGGCTGATCCGGCGACCTCCGCCGCGTGAAACAGTTCTCGATTGTTTTCATCGACGATGACGTAGCGGTTGCGCGTTTCCCAGTTCGTGAACGCTTCCGCCCATTCTATCGTCTGGTGGACGAACAGTCGGTCGGCGGTGGTCAATTGATCCAAGCGCGTCGCGCTCCCTTTATCGGCGGTGAACTTCGGCGTACAATGCTCGGCGTGAACTCATTCCGGGGTGACGGCGTTGATAGTATGCCACGAGAACGGCATCATACGGAACCTTGCCCCCACATGGAGAAACAGATGCACTCATTGAAGCAATGGCTCGTGTTGTTAACGGTCGCATTCGGGTTGATCGGTCCGACATCAGCGTTCGGGCAGTCGGCGTACGGTCCCGGAGGGCTGTTCCTGATCCCGTCCGCCTATAATGCTCCGAAGGACACCGTCTCGTTCGGATCGATGTTCGGTTATCAACACATGTGGGCGAAGCCTGCGCCGCATCGTCACTATCTGTTCCAGAACGCCGTCGGATACGCCGTTTCGGACGATCTCACGATTGGCTTCACCCAGATCGTGATGCGTAAAGTGACCCACCGACCGAGTTGGGGCGTGCACGGCAAGTACACGCTGCTTCAAGAAGAAGGCAACCACCCCGCCATTGCGATCAGCGCGGTGTGGATTCCCGTCTGGCACTGGCACACGGAGTCGGTCGCGCTGACCGTCAGCAAAGGGTTCGATCTGACGGACGACTTGCGGCTTCAACTACACGCCGGGGCGATGCATGCGTGGTGGATGAACGGCATCAAGACCGACAAACATCCGTACGATCCATCGCTCGCCTCCAACCCGCATCTCGTCGATTACACGTTGATCGAGAATCTACATGATCCGGCGCGTCCCATCAGCCGCCAAAAGCCGTTCGGCGGGGTGGATTTGCAGGTCGGGAAGTACGTCAAGTTGACGGCTGAAGCGCGCGCCCGAATGATCTCCGATCACCCAGACGCGATCCCGGGTATGGTGGGAATCGTCTTCACGCCGCACAAGTACGCGCGCGTCGGCTTCGCCTACGGAACGGACGGGTTGGGCGACGAGCAGGAACTTAAAATCGGGATCGGCTACAACATCTCGACGGTGGAGTGACTGGCGTGATGAGGCGGTGTCAGCAGTTGCACGGCGTTTCACGGCACTTGGGGCAACCATCCGCGTAGATGCGCGCCGCTTCAACCATCTCGATCCCCAACAACGACGCGAGCGACGACAGCCACGCGAACACGTCCCCGAACTCCTCTTTGAGCCGTTGAGGGTCTCGGTTCATCTTGCGGATCTCCTTCGCCAGTTCGCCGACTTCTTCGACAAACCAGACGAAGGTGCCCTCGACGCCGCGCTCCGAATCGCGCTCGCCGTAGGTTGCGTCGATCTTCCGTTGAAACTCGCGGATGCCGTACTCTTCCTGCGTATTCGTCATCGTCCCGCTTTCTCGACGGCTTGAAGCAACGGGTCGATTTGCGCCCACGCTTCCTGAATGTAGGCGTCCAGCGAGAAGTCCGACCGTTTCATGATCTCTCGCTCCGCCTTCCACCGACATTTCACCTCGTATGAGTCTTCCCCCAACGTGCGTTGACTCAACGTGACGCGGATCGGGATGCCGAGCAGGTCGGAGTCCTTGAACTTGACGCCCGGCGATTCGTTTCGGTCGTCGTACAGCACCTCGACGCCCGCCTTGACCCATTCGTTGTAGAGCGCGTCGGCGGCATCCGCCACCTCGTCGCCTTTGCCGACAGGGACGAGATGAACGTGGTACGGCGCAACCGAGATCGGGAATACGACCCCGTTTTCGTCGTGACAACGCTCGATGACGGACGCCAACAATCGGTCGACGCCGATCCCATAGCACCCCATGATGAGCGGTTTCTGTCGCCCGTTTTCATCAAGGAACATCGCGCCCATCGAGTCGCTGTATTTTGTGCCGAGTTTGAAGATGTTGCCGACTTCAATCCCGTTCGCCGCCTTCAACGGCGCGTCCGCAAACGCCGATTTCGCTCCCTCGAACGCGAGCGCGATATCCTTGACGATCTCCGCCTTGAAGTCGCGCCCCATGTTGACGTTTTTCAGGTGGAACCCGTCTTTGTTAGCGCCCGAAATCCCGTTCGTTAAGTTCGCCACCGAGTCATCCGCGACGATCAGCGCGTCTTTCACGCCGATGGGGGTCGCGTATCCCGGCACGGCTCCAACGGCGCGAATCTCCTCGTCCGTCGCGGGGCGCATCTCCGTCGCCTTGATCGCGTTCGCCAATTTGATCTCGTTCACGTCGAGATCGCCACGAATCACGACGAAGATGAACCGCTTGTCGGCGACGTAGAAGACCGCCTTGATTGTCTGCTGCTCCGACACGCCGAGAAAGTTGGCGACTTCCTCAATCGTCTTGCAGTTCGGGGTCGCCACCTCTTCGACGGGTTGAGGATCGCCGAAATCCGGTTTCCCTTTGTCGAAGACGGCGATCTCACGGTTCGCCGTGTAACCGGACGCTTCGCAGATGATGAGGTTGTCCTCACCGGAGGGCGTCACCAGCATGTACTCGTGCGCCGACGACCCGCCGATCATGCCGGGATCGGACTCTACGACGACGACCGGGATTCCAGCGCGCGCAAAAATCCGCTCGTAAGCGACGTAGACTTCCTCGTAGTAGCGGTCGAGGTCGGCTTCATCGACGTGGAACGAGTAGGCGTCCTTCATCGTGAACTCGCGCACGCGGATCAACCCGGCGCGCGGACGCGGCTCGTCCCGAAACTTCAGTTTGATCTGATAGACCATGATTGGCAGTTGTCGGTACGAATTGATCTCCGTCCGCGCGTGGAACGTGACGGATTCCTCGTGCGTCATCGCAAGGACGAACGCTCGTTTGTTGCGGTCGGTGAAATGCGCGAGTTCTTTGCCAGCCAACGCCTGATAACGTCCCGTTTCTTCCCACAGTTCGGCGGGGTGAACGAGCGGCATCAAAATTTCCTGTCCGCCGACGCGGTCCATCTCCTGACGCAGGATCGTCTCGATCTTGTGGACGGAGCGGAGCGCCAACGGCATCAGCGTATACAGCCCGGAGGACAGTTGCCGCGCAAGTCCGGCGCGGATGAGCAACTGATGGCTCGGAATCTGGGCGTCGGACGGTATTTCGCGCACCGTCCGCCCGAAGAGATGGGATTGTCTCATGTGCTTCTCGTCTCAGATGAAGTTGGTAAGAAGTGAGTCAACAACACTCAACGTCGTGTGAGTGTGTCGTGCGGGTTGGTTCAACCCTCGTACCGTCACTCTCTCCTCACTCCTCGTTGCTCACTTCTCGAAATCACTTGCGGGCTTCGGTCGTTCGGTCTTTGAACGGATCGGCTTCGGAATCGTTGGGGGTGGGCGACGTTGGAGTCGCCCCGGTAGGTGAAGGGGCGTCGTCTTCCGGCGCGTCCTCGTCCGGCACGCTCACTTCCGTCGCGTCGTATTCGGGATGATCTGTAGGATCGCTGATCGCATCTTGGTCCGCCACTATTTCGGATTCGTCGGCGGTAGCTCCGGCAACTTCCGTCGCGGCATGGCGTGCGTCAACGACCGGCGCCTGTCGTTCTCGCGGGGGGACAACCGACGGCTTCGGGTCGAGTATCTCGTTATGTTCGGAGGGGATCGGCGCGCGCTCCCAATCGACATAGAACAGGCTCGTCGCTTCGATGCAGACCCATTTGCCGAACCGTTTCGATCCCCACTTCGCCAGACGATGCGGCATCGGCGCCCAGTTCGCCACGCGCGTCACCGTATCGACCGAGAAGTAGTTCGCGTCGAGCAGTTCCACCAATTCGGACGACGAAAACGCTCGTTGGCGGTTA
>JAQBWJ010000170.1 GCA_027625215.1 Candidatus Poribacteria bacterium | reverse complement strand
CCGATCCACCTGAAGACGGCGATCGTTGTTGTCGGCGTGATCGTCTGTGGCGTTCAAGTGTATTGGGCGGACAGCGCATCGCGGGCGGACTTGGAAGGCGAGTACTCCGCGAGCGCCGAGATCGCCCGCGTTCTGCGCGAGCGGGGGCTGGAGGACAAGAACATCGTCGCCACAACGTTCTGGTCAACGGCAGTGCAGCCGTATTTCGATCACAACATCTTCGCCAACCACCGCGACGGGCAGCCTCCCGCGTACTGGAAATGGGCGAACCCGAACGGTCATGAGGAACGGATCGACGCGCTGCTCGCCGGTCAACCGGATGTGCTGTTGATCGGTCGTCCGCCGCCGCCGCCCGAATCCTACGCTGGATATCGACTTTTAGCCGTGTTCGAGGGCAACCTTTACTGGAAAGACCGCGTCAAAGAGAGCAACCATTTCGCCGTCTACCTGAGAGACGACGACGCCCCATTAGAACCGCCGCAATCGAACGATGCCACATCGCCTTGACAGGTTTTCGGGTGAGGGATTATAACATATTTACGGTACGAGTCTGGCATGCCAGAACGTTCTACATCGATGATCGGAGATCATGTGTCCGCCGAATCGTCCGCGCGGTCGCGTAGCCTGTTGAAAGACCGCGCCTATTCCGAGTTGAAAGACCTTATTCTGCGCGAGGTGTTCCCGCCGGGATCGTTCCTCTCAAAACGGCGGCTTGCGGAGCGATTGGAGATGAGTCGCACGCCGATTCAATCCGCGCTGGAGCGGTTGGAAGCGGAAGGGTTTGTGACGATCTCGCCGCAGCAGGGTGTTGTCGTGCGAGAGTTTTCCGTGCACGAGATCGTCGACCTGTTCGAGTTGCGCGAAGCGTTGGAGCCGTTCGTGATGCGGAAACTCGCGTCGCGGTTGACGGACGATCACGTCGCCGCGCTGCGTTCCAACCTCGAAAAGCAGGAGGTCGCGGCGCAACAGGACGACATCGTCGCCAGCACGAAGTTCGACGCGGACTTCCACCTGCTGATGTGCGAGTTCCTCGACAACCGTGAAATCTTGCGGGTGATGCGGCAACAGCACGACAAATTGTACCGCGTCGCGCTGCGGGTGATGTCGGGGTCGAGCGGTCGAGCGAAACAGAGTTTTGACGAACACAAGGCTATTGCGGACGCCTTGATCGCTGGCGACGGCGGCTTGGCGGCGGCAACGATGCTGAAGCACCTGGAGTTTGGCAAGTCGTTCCTCGTGTCGAGAA
This sequence comes from Candidatus Poribacteria bacterium, assembly GCA_027625215.1. GTDB lineage: Bacteria > Poribacteria > WGA-4E > JAQBWJ01. Next base: position 4,609 of record JAQBWJ010000170.1, on the reverse strand, counting down.
GATAATCGCGACGAGTTGCAACGCTTGGAAGAAAACAGGGAGGTTGGAAAATGATGCGCGCATTGATGATGTTGACGCTGACGTTGACTCTCACTACCGCAGCGCGGGCGGATGTGGTCGGCGCGTGGCTGTTGGACGACGACGCGACGGACGCCTCCGGCAACGGGTTCGACGGCGTGGTTGTCGGGAACGTGCCCTGGGTGGACGGCAAACACGGACAAGGCGGTAACTTCACGCCCAGCAACTACATCGACTTCCCGCAGAAGCCCAACGCATTGAACCTCACCCGCGATTTCACCGTGATGGTCTGGGCGATGCCCAACCAGTTCATCGGCGGGTGGAACGGCATCTTTTCGATGCAGGCGGGCGTGACGGGGCGCGAAACGTACGGCATCTACTACGGCAACAACGGCGGCGGCGAGTTCATCTTGTGGACAAGCATCGGAGGCGCATCGAAGAGCGTCACGACCGGGAAAGGAGGGGTCGCTGTCAAAGAGCTCGCCCACTGCGCCGTGTCGTATGACGGCGCCGCGCTCAAACTGTATAAAAACGGCGAGTTCGTCGCCGAGACCGCCGTGCAAGGCGACCTCGAAAACTCCGCAGGCGGCAGGTTCGTCATCAACGGGAACTACAACACGGCGGATGGCGGTTTGTCGGAGTTCAGCGACTGCATGATCGACGAGGTGCTGGTCTACGACGAAGCCTTGTCGCAGGACGAGATACGCAACCTAATGGAAAACGGGTTTGAGGGCACTCGAGCCGTCGAACCGGGCGGCAAGGCGACTTCGACGTGGGGCAGTTTGAAAGCGGCGCGTTAATATCGGGCTCGATCATCGACTGACCAAAACGCCGTCAACTGGGATAAAATGAGATCGCCGCATCATTCGGGCGGCTTGTGATTCGACTTCTTCGACAGCGGATGGAGCGTGCCACGTTGATTTCCGAGTTTTCATTCCCTACGCGCATCGTCTACGGCGCGGGCGCGCGGACTCAACTTCCCGAGCTCGTCAAACAGTGGGACGCGCAACGGATTTTCGTCGTGACCGATCCGGGCATCGTGCGCGTCGGTCTGCATGAGCGCATCGCCGAAGTATTCGCGGCTGCGGGCGTCGCTGAGTCGATAAAATGTGAGGTGTTCTCCGACATCCAACCGAACCCCGTCGAAGAAAACGTGCGGCGAGGTACGGCGCGATTCCGCGAGATGAACGCCGACCTCGTGATCGGTTTCGGCGGCGGCAGCGCGCTCGACGTGGCGAAAGCGATCCGCCTCCACGCGACGCACGATCTCCCGCTGGACGACTACGACGAGTACAAAGAGGGGTGGAAGAAAACCCACCCGAACGTTCCGCCGATGATCGGCATTCCGACAACGGCGGGCACGGGCAGCGAGGTCGGACGGTCGGCGGTCATCACGTTGGACGTATCGAAGCGGAAGACAGTGCTGTTCAGCCCCTATCTGATGCCGAACATCGCGCTGCTCGACCCCGAACTGACGGTCGGGCTGCCGCCGCACCTCACCGCCGCGACGGGCATGGACGCGCTCACCCACAGCATCGAGTCCTACTTGTCGATCAACTTCCACCCGTACTGCGACGCGGTCGCGCTGCACGGCATTCGTCTCTGCGCGACATGGTTGCCGCGCTCGGTCGAACACGGCGGCGATCTTGACGCGCGTGGCAACATGTTGCTCGCGTCGGCGATGGGCGCGACGGCGTTTCAGAAGGGGTTGGGGGCGATACACTCGCTCGCGCACCCGCTCTCGACGCAGCGGGGCATCCATCACGGGTTGGCGAACGCGATCCTACTGCCGTACGTGCTTCAGTGGAACTTGGAAGCCGCGTCTCAGAAGATGGCGGAGATCGCCTCCGCGCTTGGGTGTCGGGTGGACGGGGCGAGTCCGTTGGAGGCGGGGCAACGCGCCGTCGATGCGGTAGTCGCCTTGTGCGAACGTGTCGGGATTCCGAAACGGTTGTCGGAGATCGGGATCGAAGCGGGGCATCTCGACTCGTTGACGGAAGAGGCGTTCGCGGATGGCTGCCGTTTGACGAACCCGCGCCCGACGACGACGGACGACCTGCGCCACCTGTATCAAACGGCTCTATGACCGACGCCATCGAAGGCGGCACAGCCCGATCAACGAGAGCCCAACGGTATACCAAATCGCGGCGTGCGTCCACACGCCGATCATCTTGACGGCGTATTCGGCGTAGGGCAATTTCCCGTAGAAAACCCGGAGCCAGAAGATCTGTCGCTTGTCGAGCGCGGACACGACTCCGAACAACGGGTTGATGTTTACCGCGAATCCGAGCCATTTACCCGACGTTGGGACAAGCGACGGCAGCCAGATGAACGCCGTCAGAATCGGCGCCCACGTCAGCATCCCCGCAGCGACGCCGAGCCGCGCGTGACGCAGCCACCTCGCGCAAAGAAGGCCTGTCCCGTACGCGGCGAGCATCATTCCGCCGATGACAAAGTTCGCCTTCAGCACCCCCAGCGGCGATGCCTTCGTGATGATCGCAGCAACCGTCGTTCCGACCGTCATCGTCGCAATCATGGATGTAAGCGTGACGAGACATGTCGTCGTCGGTAGGATGCTCAAACCGTCCGTCCGTCGCGTCGGAGAAAACCCTATCGCGACCGCGTCGCACGCGCGACTCATCCCAACGAACAGCGCGGCGACCGCCCATCCAAGAACGACGAGCTCCAACCAAGTCCCAAACTCGATGGGACGCAACGAAATCGCGGTGAATGCGACAATCCCGACGGTTAGAATCGCGGCTCGAATCAAGGCGCGCTTAAGGGACATGGGCGGGTGTGACCGTCAGCGTGACGGGTGTGCCTTTGGCGGGCAGCAGGGCGAGGTTCGCGCGGTACGCGCCGTCTTCACCACCGCTTGCCAGCGGGTGGTTCAGGATCGCGTCGGGGTCGCGGTATGCGGCGATGAGCGATTTTGTCGCGTCCGCCATGAACTGCGGTCCTTGAAAACGGCTCCCCGTGAAGACCCAGTTCGTCGTCTCCAACGGACGACGCTCGGACGCATACCAGATCAGTTCTTCCGCGCGGTGACGCTCCGTTTTCCCGGCGCGTTCCCACGACACCCACAGTTCCATCGGCGCGCCGCTCGGCGTGCGGGCATCGCCCTGAACGCGCAGGTTGTTCTCTGGCGCCACGCCCAGACCGAGCAACGCCGTCTGGATATGAACGGGCTCCGGTTCCAGTGTCAGAATCGTCTCATGGACTTTGCCGAGCGGTCCTACGGCGAGATACTCGATCACATTGCTGCCGGGACGCACGACGCCGGGTATCCGCACCTCCGACTTGTTGCGGTCGAGGATCGCCGCCTTGTCGCCGAAACCGATGGCGTAGACGTTCGGCGACAACTCCGTCAGCGGTGAACGCTCCTGCGCCGTCGCTCCAGCCGACGCGACGGTCAGCGAGACGCTCGCCGCGTTGTTCGCCCGATCCAGTTCCGACACGATCTTCTTCTTCGGGTCGGCGACAAACGTGATCTCATGCTTGCCCTGTCGCGGAGCCTTCCACGTCACCGTCGCGTTCGCGTCGCTGCGCCCTTCGGAGAACAATACCTCCGTCGTCGCCAGCAGATTCGCGTCGGTCGATTTGCCGTCGTACACGGCAACCTCGATGATCGGGTTGGCGAGCGGCAATCCAAAGTTCGTCAGGGTGAATCGAGCGCTCAACGGAGCCCCTTCGGCGGGGGTGCTCGGCGTCAGTTGGATCGCTTCGGGAACGACGCTCACGTCCGGCGCGAACGCCTGCGGGACGTACCGCGTCAGGAATAGAATCCCGAAACAGGTGGACGCGAACGTCTCCCCATCCGATTCCTCCCACCGCCCGTCGGGGTACTGCTGCGCGACGAACACGTCCGCCATCTGTTGATACCAGTCGTGTTCGCCGAGAAACTCCTGTTTCGGCGGCGTGTCCATCGCTCGCTGCATCGCCAGCAGGTAGTAGTAGTGCCAGTGGAACGATCCCGGATTGCTCGTGAGCGTGTAGTGGTCGATCACCCACTGCATCCCTTTTTGAAAATCGTCGGAGGTGACGGGAATGCCCATCATTTTGAGCGCCATCAGCCCCGTCGCCGTCATGCTGCCGTAGGGACCCTCCGCCCAGGGACTTTCGACCATGTTGTAGTTCCACCCGCCGCGCGTATGCTGCGTGCTCCGCACCCACCCCTTCGCCTTGTCCCATCCGATTTGCTCGATCTCCGCGCCCCACAGTTTCGCCGTGTAGAGCGCGTAGATCGCGTAGTGCATGTGCGCGCCGTCGGCAATCGCGCCGTACCCCCAGCCTCCGTCGTCCCTCTGAGGCGCGCCCTCTTCGGTCCGCAACTGCTTGTCGAGAAGCCGATTTACCGCGAACTGCACCCGTTCGAGATACTTTTCGCGCTGACCCGTCGCCGAGAGCGCGAGAATGACGACGGACAGGTCGTAGGCGTCGAACCCGTTCCAGTCTTCGCCAAGCAGAAACTCGATGCCCTGACCGATGGCGGGGTGATCGGGTTTCAGACCGGTGGCGAGAAGCGTTGTCACAGCGAGGGAGGTCGCGGCCTTTTTCGCCTTTATTTCTTCGAAACCTACCTTTACCAGGT
>JAQBWJ010000169.1 GCA_027625215.1 Candidatus Poribacteria bacterium | reverse complement strand
GACCTCGCTGGTCCCGGCGGCGGGCGCGCGACTCAACACCTCCGTCTCCGAGATCGTCGCCACGCTGAACGCGGGGACAGGTTCGCCCCTCAACTTGGCGGGATCGAACATCACCGTGACGAACGCGGCGGGAACAGCCGCCACAGGGACGCTCGAAACGGATGAGACGACCGGAGTCCTCCGACTTCGCCTCAACGCGCCTCTGGCGAGCGCGGCGCAGAACGGCACGTACACTGTCGCCGTGAACGCGCTCGACCGCGCAGGCAACCGACTGACGCGCACCGTTTCGCTCACGCTCGACACGGTGGCTCCGTCCATCGCCGAGATGACAAGCGGAGGCGGCATCGTCCTTCGTCCCGGCGACAGCACGATTGTCCTCCCGTCCACCGCGACGCTGACCGCGCCCGTCACCGAAACGGGCAGCGGCGTGAACTTCGCGGGTGTCGGCGCGACGCTGACGAGTCCAACGGGCGCGAACGTCGCCCTGAGCGTCTCGGACGCGGCGAATCCGACTCGGTTGATCATCTCCTACGTGAACCTCAATGAAGACGGCATCTACCGACTCACGATCACCGGACTTTCGGACTTGGTGGGGAACACGGCGCAGAACCCGACGTTCTCCTTCGCCCACGACCGAACCGCGCCGCAGATCGTCAGCCTGACGCCGCTGAACATCGCAAGCGGCACGTCGACGCGGGTGAACGCGCAGATCGAATCGCTCGTGCTGACGCTGCAAGACACGTTCTCGGACATCGACTTCGACGCGACCACGATTGTCGTCGCGCGGGGCGGCGCGACGGTCCCCGGCGCGCTCGACAACAACCGCGACAACATCGTGACGCTGCGCCTGAACTCCCCGCTCGCACGAGACGGCAGCGCCGACGGCACGTACACCGCGACCGTCACGGCGGTCGATACGGCGGGCAACGCGCGCGCGCAGACCTTCACCTTCATCTACGACACGCAACCCCCGACCGTCGCCTCGACGGAACCGGCGGGCGGCGCGACTGTCTCAAGCGCGTTGAGTCAAGTCAACGTGACGCTGAACGACTCCGCGAGCGGCGTTGACCTCGCGGGCAGCGTCGTCACGCTGATCGGACCCAACGGCAACCCCGTCACGACGGCGGCATCGGCGGTCGGCACAAGCGGGATTCGGTTGTCGTTCGTACCGCTCCGCACGGACGGCGCGGCGGACGGCACGTACCGCATCGACATCACGGCGCGCGACCTCGCCGGAAACTCGGCGACGGTGCTGCGCGAGTTCACGCTGTTAACGGGCGGGCCCCGCGTCCTCTCCACAACGCCGGGCGACGGGTCGTACGTGACGAAACTGACGACCGTCTCGGCGACGCTGGTTGACGAAAGCGGCACGGGCATCGACTTCGACGCGACGACGATCACGGTTGCCGATCCGAGCGGCGCGGAAGTCGCGGGACGGCTCTCGAACGACACGCAAAACACGGTGACGTTCACCGTCGGGTCGCCGTTGCCTGCGGACGGCTCGGTGGATGGGACGTACACGATCACGATTCGCGCGGTGGATCGACGCGGCGCGGCGCGCGTCACGACCCGCACGGTCGGGCTCGTCACCGTCCCGGCGACGGTCGCCGAAGTGACCCCCGCGAACAAGAGTTTCACGAGCGCGCTCGATTCCGTGACGGTGCGGTTTGAAAACGCGACGGCGGACTCGACCGTCGAACTCCGCGACCCGTCCGGCTCGGTGATGTCGGGCGCGCGCGTTTGGGACAACGGCACGCTGACCTTCACCCCGGCGGTCGTCCCCGTGCGCGACGGACGCGACGACGGCATTTACACGATCAACGTCGTCCCGGCGAACGTCGCGGGTCCCGCAACGGTGACGCGGACGTTCACCTTCACCTTTGACACGCAAGTTCCCACGCTGACGACCGTCTCCGGCGTCGATACGAACGCGGCGGTCTCCTTTGCGACGGGCGCGATCCCCCGCATCAACGTCACCACGACGGACGCGACCTCCGGCATGAACTTCCCCGCCTCGTCCGTGCATTTGTTGGATGCGTCCGGCGCGGAAGTTCCCGGCTCGCTGGCGAACAACAACGTCGATTCCATCTGGTGGCTCTTGGCGAACCCGTTGACGCCGGGCGGCGCGAGCGACGGCGAATACACCGTCGAAATCGCCATCGCCGACCGCGCGGGCAACGTCGATCAACGCTCGTTCGCGGTGGTCTACGACTCGCTCGCCCCGACGGTGGTGAGTTCGATCCCCGAAGCGAACACGCCGCTCTCGACGGTCATCTCCGAAGCGACGGTCGAACTGACCGACGCGGGCAGCGGCGTCGATCTCGCCGCGTCGCAACTGTCGCTCGTCGCGCCGAACGGCTCGACGGTCGGCGTGAATCGCCGCATCAGCGGGAACTCGGTCACATTGCAGTTCGCATCACTGACGCAGCCGGGAACGTATACGATCAACGTGACGGGTCACGACCGCGCGGGCAACGTCGCCGAAGCGCCGACCCAGATTCCGTTCTCGATCTCGTTGGGACTGCCGTCGGTGGCGACGTTGAACTTCGGTGGCGCGCCTATCGGCTCGTTCGTCCGCTCGCTGTCCGAGATTCGCGCGACGTTGAGCGATCCGAGCGGCGCGGGGTTGAACATGGCTGAAGGCGGCTCCTCCATCGTCGTGACGCGCAACGGCGCGCCGATCTCCGCCCGAACGACGGCGGATGGCAACACGCTCATCTGGCGACCGACGATCCCCCTCGCAACGAACGGCGCGGACGACGGGCAGTACACGATCACCGTCACCCCCGTCGACAGTCGCGGACGCGCGGGCGCGGCGTTGACGCAACAGTTCGTCTACGACTCGCAAGCGCCGCGCATCGTCTCGACCTCACCCATCGACATCAACCAGTCGTCCAACTTCGTCGGCGCGGCGATCCCGCTGGGCGCGCTCGCCCTTGAAGCGACGCTGGCGGACGACGGCGCGTCCGGGTTGGACATGAACGCCCAGACGATCACCGTCACTCGCGCGAACGGGACGGCTCTTGCGGGTCGGTTGACGAGCGACGGGCAGTCGATTATCCGGTTCCGCCTGAACTCGCCGCTCCCGACGGACGGCTCGGCGGACGGGACGTACACGCTGACGATCCGCGCCCTCGACCGCGCCGGAAACGAGACGGTCGCCGCGATGCCGTTGATCTACGACACGCTCGCGCCGACGCTTGTCAGTTCCGTGCCGGAAGCGGGCAGCACCGTCTCCACGACCAACAGCGTCATCACGCTCAACCTGAACGATACCGGCGGCAGCGGCATCGACCTCTCCGGCTCGGCGGTCACGCTAACCGCGCCGAACGGCGATGTCGTCAACGGCACGGCGAACCACAACGGCGTGAATCAGATTCAGTTCGTGCTGGATGGCAACCTGACGCAGATCGGCACGCACACGTTGGCGCTCGCGCTCCGCGACCGAGCGGGCAACACGCGCAACGTCCAACTGACCTACTTCCACGCGGCGACGATCCCCACGATTGTCCGCACGGAACCGACCACGTTCCCGACCGACTTGGCGTTCGCGCCGAGCGGCCTGGACGAGGTGAGCGCGCAACTCCAAGCGACGGCGGGCGGCGGCATCTCGCTTTCACCCGCGCACTCGGAGATTCGGCTGACGGACTCGACGGGGAACACCGTTCCCGGCACGCAGCAGTCCAGCGGCACGGATACGCTCGTCTATCGGTTGTCTCGCCCGTTGGCGGACGACGGCTCGGACGACGGGACGTACAACATCGTCGTCACTCCGGCGAACCTCAACGGTCAGCGCGGGCAGACGCGCACCTACACCTTCACCTACGACTCGCGTCCGCCGCGCGTCGTCTCGACGTTGGCGACGTTGTTCCCCAACGGAGGCGCGCCCGGCTCCGTCGCGGGCTTCCAGATCGCCGTGTCCGACCCGTCGCCCGCGTCCGGTATCGACTGGCTCGCGGTGGACAACACATGGATGACGCTGGAAGACCCGAACGGCAACGCGCTGCCCGGCGTCGTCGAAAGCGACGGCTCGGCGGTGCTGCAACTGCTGTTGGCGGTTCCGCTCGCCAGCGACGGCACGCAGGATGGCGTCTATGCGGTGGTCGTCTCGCCGCAGGATCGCTCCGGCAACGCGACCGCCGTGCGGATCGAGTTCGACCTCGACACGAAGGCTCCCGTCATCGACCCGACCTCGCTCCTGCTGAACGAGCAGCCGCTGGTGGTCGATACGAGCAGCCTCGCGTACCCGTCCGCGACGAACAAAGAGTCCGGCGTGGCGATCCGCGTCACGATCACGGACGACGGCGCGGGCACCGACTTGGCGCGCTCCACGATGACGCTGACCTCCCCCAACGGCGAGCAGATCGCCGGAACGATGCGGCAGAACGGCTTCGACACGTTGGAGTTCGTTTCCGGCGCGTTGTCGTCGGAAGGCGTCTACCGCGTGACGATCAAAGCGCTCGGCGCGGACTTGAGCGGACTCGGCATTCAACCGGAAAGCACGCTCGGCGCGGCGTTCCTCTTTGAGAAAACGCCTCCGACCGCGTCCATCACGAGCGGCGCGCAGGGCGGCATCTTCGAGAACGAACCGGCGTACATCGCGGGAACGGCGACCGATCCGTCGGCAGAGGGCGGCGGTGGCGTGAGCGCCTCCGGCGTCGCGTCGGTCGAAATCGGCGGGACGGGTCCCGACGGCGCAGAACTCGATTGGGAACTCGCCAAAGACGACAGCGGCGAGCAACAAAACCCCTGGGCGCAGTGGTCGAACGAGTTCCTGCCGAGCCGTTCCGGGAAGTTCCGCGTTGCGGCGCGCGTGACGGACAAAGCGGGCAACTCGAACATCGTTGATGTCGGCACGTTCGACTTCACGACCTCGCTCTCGTTCAAAGGACCCGTCTATGCGTGGCCCAACCCGCTGAGTCATGCTCGCGGCGATGTGGCGCACTTCTCGTTCGAGACGAATCAGGCGGAGAACGCGACGGTCACGCTGAGCATCTTCGACGTGTCCGGCGCGCTCGTCTCGTACAAGCAGTTCGCGGCGTCGCGCGACCGACTGTCGAACAGCCAGTCCATCACCTGGAACTTGGCGAACGACGCGGCGTCGGACGTGGCGAGCGGCATCTACGTGTTCCGCCTTGAACTGAACGACGGACAAAGCACCGAACGCAGAATGGGACGCATCCTTGTCGTCAAATAATCACGGAAGCGGACAGGTGACGGAGAAGCGAATCATGAGAAGACTCACGACATGGAGCGTTGTCCTGATGGCGGCTGTCGCGTTGACGGCATCCGCGCAGGAGGCGAACGACAACGCCGGGACGCGCGCGGCGGCGTTCCTGAAAATGGAATCGGGCGCGCGCGGCGCGGCACTGAGCGGCGCGTACACCGGACTCGCGGACGACGTGGACGGGCTGTTCTGGAACCCGGCGTCCATCGCGGCGGTTGAGGGCAAGCAGTTGACGGGCTCGCAAAACTGGTCGTTCGGCGGCATCAACCACTCGACGCTCGCGTACGGTCAGCGGCTGGACGACAACAGCGTCATCGCGGCGAGTTTTCAAGGCGTCTTCGCCTCGATTGAACGACGCATCGGCGACACGTTGGAGCCGGACTCCGAGTTCACCGCGTCCACTTACGGCGTCGGGCTGACGTACGCCCGCACCGTCGGCGATTTGGCGGCGGGCGTCACGGTGAAGGCGTTGCAGGAACGGTTCGACGTGGAAGACCACTCCGGGCTGTCGGTTGACGTAGGCGCGGTTTACGCAATCGGCAAGTTCACGGCGGGCGCGAGCGCGCAGAATCTTGGACCCAAGTTGGGCGACTCCTCGCTGCCGATGACGATTCGCGCGGGCGGCTCGATGCTGCTGGCGGATGACGGTCCCCGCTTCATGGCGGAC
>JAQBWJ010000168.1 GCA_027625215.1 Candidatus Poribacteria bacterium | reverse complement strand
CCGCCGATGGGGACTTGCTCGATGGCGGGAACTTCCGCCAAGCGGATTTGACCCGTATCGCGGTTGATTTCGAGGTACGGGGCAGGCGTTTCGCCCAAGCGGTCGAGCCCGACCTGCGCCCAGTCGTGGTTCTTCGACTTGTCGCGCACGGAGATCACTTGACCCGGCTTCACTTGGATCGACGGCACATCGACCTTCTGCCCGTCCAACCGAAAATGTCCGTGTCCGACCAACTGCCGCGCTTGAAACGGCGACGAGGCGTACCCGGCGCGAAAAATGATCGTGTCGAGCCGCGTTTCCAACAGCCCGATCAAGTTTTCGGCGGTAACGCCGCGCATCTGCTTCGCCTTGTCGAACGTCAGCCGGAACTGCTTCTCGGAGACGTTGTAGGTGTAGCGGAGTTTCTGCTTCTCGAACAACATGCGGGAGTAGTCGGAGCGGCGGAAACTTTTGCGCCCGTGTTCTCCCGGAGGGGTCTGCTTGCCGCGCGAGGCGGGGCATTTCGAGTTGTTCCACAGGCAGTAGCCCGCCTTGCGGCAAATCTTGTGCTTCGGTTCACCGGAGCGAATCATCTGAGCGCGTTCCTTCCGAATCTCAAAAAAACGGGTTCCGTCAACATCCATCTCAGCCGTTCGCGGCTGCGGTCACTTTGGGTATTTCAAGTCGCGTTTCGCACAAAAAGCGGTGTCAATCGGCGCAATACGGTCAATCGCGGTGACATGCCGAACAATTCTAGTGCCGATCCCCTTTCAAAAGCAACCTGAAGTGTCGCCGCGTGGGGGTGCGGTCGCAACCGACGGAGCGACGACCACGGAACCCTCCCGACAATTGACCGCCGAAAAACGCGCGTGCTAGGATGGGAGAGTGAGAGCGCGATTCTCAACATAACGACACCTGCGGAAGATGCTTACGTAATCATGAGGGATGGCAAGCGCGTGAAAACAGCAAGTTTGTGGCGATGGTGCGCCGTCGCGGTCGTGGCGGTCGGGTTGGCGGGATGCGGCAAGGGCGACAAACCGAGCGCTTCAGCGGAGCAGGCGGAAGCGCCGTTGAAGGTCGCGCTCATGTCGCCGGGTCCCATCAGCGACGACGGCTGGAACGCCTCGGCGTACGAGGGGCTGCAACAGATCGAGGCGCAAGTCGGCGCGGAGATCGCGCAGAAACAGTCGTCCAACGAGGGCGAGTTCAAGCAGGACTTCCGTGATTTCGCGCGACGCGGTTACAAGATCATCTTCGCACATGGGTTTGAGTTCACCAACCACGCGCGCGATGTCGCCGAAGAGTTCCCCGAAACCTACTTTGTGACGACGGGCGGGCTTCCCGAAAACGCCCGCGCGAACTACTCGCCCGTCGTGTTCGTGTTGGACGACGGGCTGTATCTGCTCGGCGCGCTGGCAGGGTCGATGACGACGACGGGGAAAATCGGGTTGATCGGCGGACAGGACATTCCCCCGGTGCGCGCGAGTTTCAACGCCTTCAAGGAGGGCGCGAAACGTGTCCGCCCCGACGTGCAGTTCGTCGAGTCCTACGTCGGCAACTGGGAGGACGCGACGAAAGCCCGCGAACAGGCGAACGCGCAAATGAAAGAAAACGTCGATTTCATCGCGCAGAATGCGGATAAGGCGGGTTTGGGGGTTTTTCAGTCGGTGAAGGAGGCGCGCGCGGCGGGCAAGAACGTCTACGCCTTCGGCACGAACCGCGATCAGAACCACGTCGAGCCAAGCGTCATTCTGGCGAGCGCCGTCTCCAAGATTCCCGACGTGTTCGTGGAATTGGCGAAACGGGCTAAGAACGGGACGTTTGAAGGCAAGTTGGAGTACTTCACGCTCACGGGCGGGTGGATCGACGTGATCGTCAACCCCGCGTTGGCGGATGCGATCCCGCAGTCGGCGACGGACGCGGTCGAGGCGGCGAGGGCGGCGTTGCGGAACGGCGAAGTGTCGTTCACGCCGGAAGGTTGATCCCATCGTGTTTGACGATGTGGTATCCTCTTTTAAGCGTCAACTTCATTTGTCCAGTTTGAGGATGTGTCACATGACGGAAACCGCAGTTACGACGCCGGATTTAAACCATCCGAATGTCGTCCGTCACAAGGAAATTCGGCGAGGAAAACCTACGATCAAGGGGACTGGGATCAAAGTCTCTCAAATCGTGACAGAATTCGTCGAAATGCGTTGGACGGCGGCTGAAATTGTCGAAGCGCATCCTCATCTGACGTTCGCTCAAGTGTATGCCGCGCTCGCGTACTATCATGACCACGTTGAAGAAATCGACCGGGAGTTGCGAGAGAGCGAGGGGTTCATTAGGGAGATGGAGATGCGGCACAAACACTCCGTCTTGGAGGAAGAGCGGCGTGCCGCTGCGAATCTACACGGATGAGAACGTCTCAACCGCCATCGCCGAAGGGCTCCGTCTTCTGGGGATCGACGCGCGCTCGGCACGGGACACGGGACATCTCGGTGTCCCCGATGAAGTACATCTCACCTATGCGACAAGCGAGCGGTTTACGCTGTTCACGCACGACGACGATTTCTTGGCGATTGCCGCAGAGTGGCGGTCGATGGACAAAGGTCACTCCGGGATCGTGTTTGCGGCTCAACGACGTTACCGCATCGGCGAGAGCATTCGACGCTTGGAGGAGTACGCGAAAACATACGATTCAGAGGATATTTGGAACAGCATCCTCTACCTTTGATCCGACTTAATGAACTGTAGTTGCCGCATGACACGAAACCAAGCGCTCACCCGCCCGGGTTCTCCCACACGTACATCTGTTTTGCGTAAACCTCCTCGAACCCCTTCCGCTTCAAGTTCCCGAACGACGTTCTCAACAAGTAGAGCGTCTCGGACGCCACCCACGCGCACCCCAACTCAACGGCAAGATTCGTCCGCGCGACGATCAGCGCGCTCTGCGCCCCGCGACCCCGATGGGATTCTGCAGTGATCGCGTTCGTCAGAAAGCCGAAATCGCCGTCTACCCACAGTACGCCTCCCGCCACGGGAGTATCGCCGTCGAACGCGAGGAACGAATGAAAGTCCGGCTGCCCGAGCGGTTTGAGAAACCCGGGCGCATCCATCAGTCCGGTGTAGATCGCGCGTACCGCATCCTCGTGGGCGGCGACCTCCTCCCGCGAGACGCGCCGCACGGTCAGTTCCGTCTCGTGCGACGGCAGCGTCTCCGCCTTGCGGAGCAGCGTCGGATAGCCCGTCCCCTGGAACCGCTTAATCTTCCGCTTTCGGAACCACTTCGGGATATCGGCGGCTTGCGGCGACGGGCTGATCGGCAGGAAGAACCGCGCGACGTTCGCCCGTCGATAGACCTCCACGATCTCGTCGAGCGTTTCCGGGGACACTTCCCGTTCGACGCCCAAGTACTGCGCCTGGTTCTTGTTCGCGGACGGGTACGGCGAATCGCTCGTTGGATCGACCGAGACGAGCGCGTCCGCGATCAGTAGAGGACGGGCGGACGCGATGTCGATCAAGCACTCGTCCTTGCGTATCTGAAAACGTCTCAGCCGTCGGGCGATCGCGTTCAGTTCCATCGGCGGTCTCCGTGTTGACAGGGGGAGGCGGTCGGGAACGGCGGCATGTGCGGTTTGCCCCGCATCTTGCGCCATCGACCATTCTAGGGGAAGATGGGGACGCAACGCACCATCCGTACGCAATGCTTTGGGTCGGGAAAGAGGCGCGATGAAAACGGTCGTTCACGTCACGCACGAGGCGACGCACAAGGTCGGCGGGATCGGCACCGTGCTGGAAGGGTTGCTCACCTCCGCCGATTACCAAGCGGGCGTGAATCGGTCGATCCTCGTGGGAACGTGGTTGTTGGGAACACCGCTCACCGAGCGTTTGGGGTCGGACTCCGAACTGCTCTACTGCGTCTGCGACGGCGTCGACAGAGGCAACTGGCGGCGCGTGTTTCGACCCATCGAAGATTTCTACCACGTCTGGATCACCTACGGACTCCGGCGATTCCGCGACCGCGCGACGGGGCGCACCGCCGAAGCGGAACTGCTGCTGATCGAAGCGACGGAGATGGACCCGGCGCGGCTCAACTACATCAAGGCGACGATCTACCAACGGTTCGGCATCCCCAGCGGCAACTACGAGATGTACTCGGACTACATCCACTGGTTGAAGATCGGCGACCCGGCGTACGACGCGGTGATGGCGCTCACCGACGCGCAGTTGGACGACGATCAAGACGTGTTCTTCGTCTCGCACGAATACATGGGCATGGCGACGGCGCTCAAAGCGGAGACAGAGGGCGAGCCGAACGTCTATTCGATCTTCTACGCGCACGAGACGGCGACCGTCCGCCCGCACGTCGAGAACCACGAAGGACACGACACGCGCTTTTACAACCTGATGTGGGAGGCGAAGAAGGCAAACCTCCACATCGGAGATGTGTTGGGCAATCAATGGCACTCGTACCGCCACGCGCTCATCGACAGATCGCAGTACTGCGACGCGGTGTTCGCCGTCGGCGATGAGGTGGTTGAGGAGATGCGCTTCCTCAGCCCCGCGTTCGACAACGCGCCGATCCGACTCGTCTACAACGGGATTCCGTGCGCCGAGATCACCCTGAAGGACAAGAAGGCGTCCAAAGAGAAACTTGTCCAATACTCCGAGAACCTGTACGGCTTTCGCCCCGATTACGTGTTCACCCATGTGACGCGGCTCGTGACGAGCAAGGGCCTGTGGCGCGATATCCGCGTGCTGTTCCACCTCGACAAACTGCTCGCCGAAGCGGGCAAGTCCGCCGTGCTGTACCTGCTGACGACGGAGATCGGGCGGGGGCGCACGGGCGACGAGGCGCGATGGATGGAAGGCGAGTACGGGTGGCCCCGGTATCACCGTACCGGCTACCCCGACCTGCTCGGCGGGGAGGTGACGCTGAACGGGTTTGTCGAGGGGTTCAACTTGCACTCGCGGGCGGCGAAGGTCGTGTTCGTCAATCAGTTCGGCTGGTCGCGCGACCGCTGCGGCAATCGGATGCCGGAGGACATGGAGTTCCACGACATTCGCAAAGGTTCGGATGCGGAGTTCGGGCAGTCGATTTACGAGCCATTTGGGATCGCGCAGGTGGAGCCGCTCAGTTTCGGGGCGATCTGCGTCGTGTCGAACGTGTGCGGGTGCGTCGGGTTCGTGAAAGAGGCGACGGGCGGCAAAGAGGTCCCGAACGTGATCGTCGCGGACTATACGACGCTCGGCGGCGGGCATATCGACGTTCATTCCGTCTCGCAGATCGGGTTGGCGGAGCGGGACTGGCTCGAAAACGAACAGTCGGAAAAGGTCGCCGCGCAACTGTTCGAGCGGCTGCCGAAGAACGATAAAGAGATCGGCGCGATGCTGAAACGCGGCTATCAGATCGCCCAAAAGATGAGTTGGGATGTCGTTGCGCGCGACTACTTCCTGCCGGGGCTGGACGAGGTGGTTGAACGGCGGCACAAGGCGGATGACGGCGACGCATGAAAGTGGAGCCGCCCATCGACCGCGCCGCGTTGATCGCATCTGGCGGAGCGGCATGGGATTGAGGCGGTGTCCGCGACGTTTGTGCCGAAGGGCGAGATGTCGGTCGGTTATGACGTTTGCGGCGAGGGTGGCTCACGCTACTTCGTGAAGATCGCCCATGTCGGCGAGTTTGAGGACACGGCACGGGCGTTGACGTTCAGCGCGGAACTGTACGAGGCGGGGTATCGCCACGCCGTTGCGCCGATTCGGGCGACGGATGGCTCCGTCGTGACGCGGTTCGAGGGGGTGTCACTCGCCGTCGTCGAGCATCTTGGCGTCGAAAGCGTTTGGGATCGAGGCGCGACGGAAGACGATTACTGCGCCGCCGCGCCGATGATCGCGGCGTTGCACGGGATGACGGATCGCGTGGACACAACCGCGTT
>JAQBWJ010000167.1 GCA_027625215.1 Candidatus Poribacteria bacterium | reverse complement strand
GGCGTCGGTGGAGCGGGTCTGTTCAAGGCTGTACAGCAGGTGGCGCATCACGTCCTGCACGTCCGCCGCTTTTTCTTGGAAGAACTTGTCGTCCAGCGCGCGGAAGGCTGCCGTAATCTCCTTCGCAAAGGTGGACACGGCGGACTCCGCGCCGCGCAGGTTCGTGACGATCTCGCGCCGCGCCCGTTCGGTGAACATCGGGTCGTCCAGAAGCGACACGTGCGATTGAAAGATGAACGCGCCGGAGGCTTCCTCGTCGGAGAGTTGGAGGCGGTCGCGCAGGTCGAGCAGCATCCGGCGCGTGTGCTCAACGGCGGTGGTGAGGCGTTCCCACTCGCGCTCGGTGTCGGACGGGAGGATGCGTCGGTCGGCGACGCGGAGCTCTTCGGTGGAATAGACGACAAGCGGACCCATCGCCAAGCCGTCCGCTGCCGCGATCCCTGTCAGGACGTACGGAGCCCCTGCGTCGTCCAACGTCGTTCCCAACAGTCGCGCGATGGTGAGGTGTGGAATCATCGGTTCACGGCGCGCCGAATCCGTCGGCGAACGCTTCGACGAGCTCGTTCACCGCCTGCTCCGAGTCGGGCCCGACGGCGATCAACGTCAGTTTCGTCGTCTTCGGCGCGGCGAGAAGGGCGAGGCTCATGATGCTCTTCGCGTTCGCTTTGATGTCGCGGTTGATGAGCGTGATCTCCGACTGGTACGACGCGGCGCGTTTCGACACGAGCCCCGCGACGTGCAGATGCAAGCCGCGTTCGTTCGTAATGGTGACGGTCGCTTCGTGTCGGTCGGTCATTTGTCTTTCCACTGATGGAGTGATCGAGTTCGCTTTACGAACTGTTTTACCACCCTCACCCTAGCCCTCTCCCTCGAAGGGAGAGGGAATCTCCAAACTAGAAGTCCACCTGATCGTCCCAATCTTCAAACTCTTTTGCCGAGAGGTGTTGTTGGGATTCAATCTGTCGGAGCAACGCCTCGTTGAACTCGCGCGCGGCGAAATGGCCCATGCGACGCGCGAGCCAGTCGGTTGTCGCCACTTCGAGCATCACGGCGGGGCTGCGTCCCGGTCGCACCGGGATACGGATGTGGGGAAGTTTCTCGCTCAACAACTCGAACTCCTCCTCGTCCAATCCGGCGCGGTTATCTTCCTGATACTCGTCCCACGCTTCGAGCGAGCACACCATCCCGACGCGCTTGTGGCTCCGCACGGAGGTCACGCCGAACAGCGTCACCACGTCGATGATGCCGATACCGCGCACCTCCATGTAGTGCTTCAACGGATGCGCCGACGTGCCGATCACTCGATGCCCGGTGATGTGTTTCAAGATGACGCTGTCGTCCGCGACGAAGCGATGCCCGCGTTTGACGAGTTCGAGCGTGCATTCGCTCTTGCCGATGCCGCTCTTGCCGAGAATCAGCACGCCGACCCCGTACACCTCCACCAAGTTCGCGTGCACCACTTCGGAGGGACCGAACTCCTCCTCCAAGAACACAATCGCGCGCCCTATGAACGAGGCGGTCGCCATGCGAGTCGAAAACAGGGGCGTCTGCGTGCGGCGGCTTTCCTCGATGAGCTCGGGTGGAATCTCCTGCCCTCGCGTCACGACGATGCAAGGCAGTTGTTGGCTCAACAACTGCTCGAAGATGTGGCGTCGCCGCTCGGAGGTGAGATCGGTGAGGTAGGTGACTTCCTGCTGACCGAGCACTTGGATGCGCTCCGGCGAGAAATGTTTGAAATACCCTGCCAGCGCGAGTCCCGGACGAGTCACCTGCGGCGTCGTCAACTCGCGCTCCAACCCTTCGCCGCCGCTGATGAGCCGCAGCGAGAGTTCGTACTGCATCCGCCGTCCCCTTTGTGTTCGAGAAGTGAGAAGTGAGAAGTGAGAAGTGAGAAGTGAGGAGCGAGTCCGGAGGGAGCAGGCGACACCCCCTCAGATCAACCACACGCCTACTTCCTCACTCCTCACTTCTCGTTCCTCACTTCTTCCTCAAGGATGTATCCAACCGATAGAGCCGTCGTCCTGTTTGAAGACGACGTTCACCTCGTCCGTTTCGTCGTTGCGAAACGTGTAGAAGTCGTCGTCCGAGCCCGCCAACAACGCCGCCGCTTGGGCGACGCGGAGCGGTTTCGGGTCGAACAAGTCTGCCGCATCGA
Source organism: Candidatus Poribacteria bacterium (assembly GCA_027625215.1). Lineage (GTDB taxonomy): Bacteria > Poribacteria > WGA-4E > JAQBWJ01. The sequence continues at coordinate 3,748 of JAQBWJ010000167.1, read as the reverse complement.
CGAGCTCAAAAGAAGGGGTCGCCGTTTCAACGGACGCGGGAACGCCGTTCGCCGGGATATGCGGCATGTCGGCGCGAGGGCTTTCCATCGGTTCCGTGTGTTTCGCCCTGCGGCGAGTGTCGATCATGCGGCTCTTGTGACGTTTGATCTGCCGTTCCACTCGACCCAACACCGTGTCGACCGCCGCCGAAACCGTGTCCGCGTTGCCGTGCGTCGCCGCGTGAAACGACGCGCGTTTGCCGTAGACCGTGATGTCCGCCGTGTACTGGCGGCGATGCTCCTCCAACGTCAGCGTCGCCTCCGTGATCGGGAACCCATGCGTCGCCAGACGCTCAATCCGTTCCGCGATGTCGGTCTTGGAGGCTTCGGGTAACTCGAACTGCCGGGCGATGAGTTCAATACGCATCGTCGTTCCCCTTAGTTGTCGGTTGGAGTGTCGCCGATTCACACGAGCGGTCTTTGGTCAATTCATAGACGGTCGTTCCTCGATTCGGTAGGGCGAACAATAGGGATCACGTTTGAGAGCGTGTGATGCCATCTCACATCCCAACCTTCCCATCTGGAGGAAAGGGGGTTTACCAACTGTTTTTGCGCTGCGAGGACGGCGCGATGCCCAACTCCTCACGGTACTTGGCGACGGTGCGCCGCGCCGCGTTGATGCCGCGATCTTTCAACACGTTGCTGAGGGCTTGATCGCTCAACGGCTTCGCGGGGTCTTCGCCCTGAATGATCTCGCGGATGATCGCCTTGACGCTCGTGGAGGACGCCGTATCGCCGTCGTCGCTGTCCAAGCCGCTTGAGAAGAAGTACTTGAGTTCAAACGTCCCGCGCGGCGTTTGGACATACTTGCCGTTCGTCGCGCGGCTGATGGTGGACTCGTGCTTGCCGAGCCGCTCCGCGATGTCCCTCAGCACGAGCGGTTTCAGGTGCTTCACGCCTTGATCGAGAAAGTCGCGCTGCACGTCGAATATCTCTTTGGCGACGTTCTCAATCGTCTTGCCGCGCTCCTGGATGCTCTCGATCAGTTCGAGCGCGCGCTGGCGGTATTCGTCCAACCACTTCTTTTCTTCGGGTGAAAGCCGTTCCTTGTTTTTCAGCAGTTGGAGGTAATGACGGTTCAAATGCACGCGCGGCACGGACTCATCGACGGCGCGGATACGGTAATCGTCATCGACGAAATCGACGATCACGTCGGGCGTCACTTGCCGCGAGTCGGACTTGAACTTGAAGACGCCGTGATACCCTTCGAGGAAGCCCTGCGCGGGCGACAGTTGCAGTTTCGTGAGCCACTCTTTGGCGTCTTGCAAGCGTTCGGGCGTGGCGTCTTTGTAGCCGTCGTCCCGCAGTTGTTTGGCGACGCGCGACAACTGGTTCTTGAGGAAATCGTCGTAATGATCGCGCACCATTGCGGAGGCGATGGGGTCGGGCGCGTCGTGCGCGTCGATCTGTAGGAGGAAGTACTCGCGTCGGTCGCGCGCGCCGATGCCGATAGGGTCGAAATGCGTTTGCACGTAACGCAGGATTTCTTCGACCTCGTCCGGATCGCGCCCCGTCAATTCAACGATCTCCTCGACGCCAATCTCCAAAAACCCGTCGTCGTCCAGATTGCCGATGATGATGAGGCAGACCTCGCGGTCGTCCGGCGGCAGGCGGTACATGCTCAACTGTTCTTCGAGATAGTCCTGAAACGAGAGTTCTTGGGCGAATTCGGCGCGGCGGTCGTTGTCCTCGTCGTCTTCGGGAGCCTCGTACATTTCTTGGAAGGACGGCATCGAGTCGTCCATGAAGTCCTCGATGCGGATTTCCGGCTCCGTCTCGGTCACTTCTTTTGTTTCGAGATCGTCACTGTCGATCTCGCGCAGTTCGCCGTCGATCTCGTCTTCCAGATCAAGGTCGAGCCCTTCCTCCAAAAACGGGTTCATTTGGAGCTCTTGAAGGACGTGCAACTCCAACTCCATCGTCGTCATCTGCATGACCTTGATTGCCTGCTGCAACTTCGGGGTCATGACGAGACTCTGTCTCATCGACTGTTGGAGTCCGAGTCCTGCTCGCATAGGGGCGACCTGCCTTAATAAGGATGCGTTTGGGCGACGGCTTAAGCGCCGTTCGTCCGAGTGGGCGACACGTTTGGTCCGCGTTGAGCCGAATCTTTGGGGCGGCGCGAGAACACGATGTCTCCGAAATAGAGTTGGCGCGCCGTTTCGTCCTGCGTCAGTTCTTCGGCGGAGCCGTGCAACAGAATGTTGCCGTCCACCAACAAGTACGCTCTGTCCGCGATCTGCAACGTCTCCGCCGCGTTGTGGTCGGTGATGATGACGCCGATCCCGCGATCCCTCAACTGCGTGATGACCTGCTGAATGTCGTGGATCGTCTTCGGGTCGATCCCGGCGAACGGTTCGTCCAACAAGATAAACTTCGGATCAATCGCCAATGTTCGCGCGATTTCGGTGCGTCGCTGCTCGCCGCCGGAGAGCGTGAACGCCATGTTCTTTTCCAACCGAGTCAACCCGAACTCGTCAAGCAGTTCGTCCTTGCGCGCGACTCGTTCCTGCTTGGTCATCGGGCGGGTTTCCAGCACCGCCATCAGGTTGTCGCCGACCGTCAACTTGCGGAAGATGGACGGCTCCTGCGGCAGATAGGCGATGCCCTTGCGCGCTCTCTGATACATGGGCAACGAGGTGATGTCGTCGCCGTCGAGCGACACGGAACCTTCGTTCGGGGTGACGAGTCCGACCGTCATGCGGAAGGTCTGCGTCTTGCCCGCGCCGTTGGGACCCAACAGCCCGACGATTTCGCCCGTGTTCACTTCGAGCGTGACGCCGTTCACAACGCGACGCTTGCCGTACGACTTGACGAGGTTTTGCGGTCGAAGCGTCGCCATCAGTCCCCCGAGTCGTCCGTCGGTGGTTCGGTCGTCGTCGAGGTCGTGTCCTCGCCCGCTGCCTTTTCGTCCTCAGACTGTGTGTACCGGATGCGGAACTTCACATTGCCGCTGCCGTGCCGTTCGCCCGTTCGACGGTCGTAGACGAACTTTTCGCACTCCATCCGGTCGCTCTTGCCGAACAGGACGACGACCGATCCGGTCATCGTGATGACGTTGTTGCCTTCCGTGAAGACGGCGTGGTCGCATGTCGCCACCACGTCGTTTTCTTTCAGACTGACGTTTCCGTCGGCGACGGTGTGATCGACGGTCTGTTCGGTCGCGTCGGGATCGAAAAACATCTCGACCAGATCGGCGTTGAGGTATCCGTCGGGTCGATTGATCCGCACCTTGCCAGTCAACGTGCGCTTCTCGGCGGTTTCCGCCCACTCATCGGAGCGTCCGTCGATCCACTCGTCGGAGCCGTCATCGGCGGTTTCGGTCGACGCCGCTGACGCCGCTTCAGTGGACTTGGACGCGGCAGGTTTCGCCGCCGCGTTGGAACCATTCTGCCCCTCGACAGGCGCGACGCCGACGGCTAATAAAGCCGCCAACGCGAGGCTGATCGGGACCGACCGCAACCAGCGGTATCTCATCATCAATCGCTCTCCGAATCGTCACCCGTACCCTCGAGCGGGTACTCCTGAATCTTCTCGTCGCCCGTGTTGAACCGAAACCGCGTATTGGATAACGTCGCGGACTTCAAGTTCGGGCGGCTGACCAAATTGTCGCCGGCCAGCACCGACCGACCTCGATGGATCGTCACCTCTCTGGGCGACGTGAGTGTACCATCCCGATCAACCCACTTCAAATAATCGGTCAGCAGGA
>JAQBWJ010000166.1 GCA_027625215.1 Candidatus Poribacteria bacterium | reverse complement strand
AGTGCGCGGGAACGTTGTACCGCTCGGCGTAGGCTTTCGCTCGGTCGGCGTCCACGTCCATACAGGCGCCGAAGTTGACGTACGGCAGCGCGTTGATCGCTCCGGCGTGGGCGTTTGCGATGCCGCCGCAACCGATGATCGCGGCTTGATAGTTGCGTTCGGGGCTCAACGGGAACTCTCCTCAACCGTGAATAGGGGGTTACTTCTTCGTCGCGCCGACTAGCGCGAAGCGAATGTGGGACGACAGCGCGGAGTTCGCCGCGCGCAGGTCTGCGCCTTCTTCGTCGGGGAACTGGACATGCTGCACGACGGCTTTCTTCACCCACGCTTCCAACTTCTTGTCGTACGCGATGAACTTGTCGGGCGAAGCGGTGCAGTTCGGACATTCGTCGGGAAGTTCGCCGTCGGTCTTCACGTCTTCAAACAGAAAACCACATGCGCTGCACACAAACATTCGTTTTCCTCCATTTGGGGGACATGGCTCGAATTGAGAACCGGGATTGAGTATACTACCGTCGTAATGCCCGTCACAACACGACGAATCGGCAAAAAAGGTTGGAATCGATGAGCAAATCGAACGAATGGACGCTTTATCACAACCCGCAATGCAGTAAATCGCGCGGATCAATCGAGTATCTCGCCGAGCGAAACATCGAGCCGACGGTCATCGAATACTTGAGGACTCCGCCCGATGCGGCAACGCTCAGCCGCATCATCGACATGCTCGGTATCGAGCCGCGCGACCTGCTTCGCACCGAGCGCGACGAATACACGGCGAGCGGACTCGACAAGCCGAACGTGTCGCGCGAAAAGATCATTCAGGCGATCCTCAAACATCCGATTTTGATGCAGCGTCCAGTCGTGATTCGCGGCGACAAGGCGGTCATCGGGCGTCCGCCGGAGTTGATCGCGTCTCTGCTCTGACAGCCGCAAACGCGCTCTCCAAATTGACGACCCCTTCGCCCGCGTGGTATCGTGCGCGACGAAGGACGGGGTGACGGTGCGTAAAGATTCCATCCACACATCGGCGACGCGCGGCGTCTCCCTAAAGGCGATTGCGCTCGGCGCTTTGCTGATCCCGATCAACGCCTACTGGATCATGACGACCGAGATCGTCTGGTATTCAGGTCATCCGACGGTCGTTTCCCTCTTTTTCAACGCCGTGTTTCTGCTGTTCCTCTTGGCGATGGTGAATCTCGGCGTTCGCCGCGTGATGCCGCGCGCCGCCCTCCGCGACGACGAACTCCTCGTCGTCTATTCGATGATCGGAATCGCGTCCGCCATTGCCAGTCACGACATGATGGAAATTCTCGTCCCCGCGCTCGGACACGCCTTCTGGTTGGCGACGCCGGAAAACGAGTGGGCGACCCTCATTCAGCCGTATCTGCCAAGTTGGTTGACCGTTTCCGACCTGAGCGTGCTGGACGGGTACTATCGCGGCGAGTCGTCGCTTTACCACGCCGAGACGCTTCGCGCGTGGGCGGTCCCGATGCTGGCGTGGTGCGGGTTTATCTCGGCGTTGGTGTTCACGATGCTCTGCTTCAACGCGATCATCCGGCGTCAGTGGACGGAGAAGGAGAAACTCGCCTACCCGGTGATTCAACTGCCGTTGGAAGTCGCGGCGGATACGCAACGGTTTTTCTCGCGGCAGTTGGTGTGGATCGGCATCGCCGTCGGCGCGGGGTTGGAGTTCTACAACGGCTCGAAGACATTGATCCCCTCGCTGCCGATCCTCCCCTACGCGCGGCAGAATATCGGCAACCTGCTCTTCACCGAAAAGCCCTGGAACGTCCTGAGCGGGGTGACGATTGCGTTTTATCCGTACGTCATCGGTCTTGGGTTCTTCATTCCGCTCGACCTGTCGTTTTCGGCTTGGTTCTTTTACTGGATGTGGAAGATGCAGGAGGTGCTCGCCTCCGCGCTGGGGCTGAGGTCGCTGCCGGGGTTCCCATATGTGACGGACCAGACGGGCGGCGGCTACCTCGCGCTGGGGCTGCTCGCGTTGTGGGTGACTCGAAAGCATTTCCGCAACGTCTTCATCCACATCTTTCGGCGTCCAGTTTTTGAAGATGAGGAGCGCGAACCGTTTACCTATCGCACCGCGTTGATCGGATTTATCGGCGGCTGCGCGGTCGTGATGGCGTTCTGCCTGTACGCGGGGATGTCGTTGTGGGCGGTGATCGCGTTCTTCGGGTTGTACGGGCTACTCGTCGTCGCAGTGAACCGGATGCGGGCGGAACTCGGCACGCCCGTCCACGACCTGCACTACGCGGGGCCCGAACAGATGCTCACGATGACTCTTGGCACGCGAGAAGTCGGCGCGCGCAACCTGACGATCATGTCGCTGTTCTGGTTCTTGACGCGGGCGTTTCGCGGTCATCCGATGCCGCATCAACTCGAAGGGTTCAAGATGGCGGAGCGGGTCAACTTGAACAATCGCGGCATGGTGTCCGCGATGACGATTGCCGTTGTGCTGGGCGGCGTGTTTTCGTTCTGGGCGTTCCTCGACCTCGCCTATCGGTACGGGACGCAAAGCCGCATCGTTGGACCCGGACTCTGGTTCGGTTTGGAACCGTTCAACCGACTGACCGGATGGCTCACCTCCCCGCTGGAACCGGACGCGCCTCGCATGGCGTTTCACGTTGTCGGCGCGGCGATCACGTTCGTCTTGGCGGGATTGCGGGCGCGGTTCGTGTGGTGGCCCCTGCATCCGGCGGGGTACGCCGTGTCGAGCAGTTGGGGGATGGGCGTCTTCTGGTCGTGTCTGTTTGCGAGTTGGCTCATCAAGTGGATCACGTTGCGGTTCTACGGGATGAAGGCGCACACGCACGTCGGATGGTTCTTCATGGGGATCATCTTGGGGGAAGGTTCGGCGAGGAGCATTTGGGGGTTGGCGAGCGTCTTCACGGGGCTGCCGTTGGGCACGGGTCATTGGTGATTCGGGTTAGGAGCCACTACTCAATGAACGCGCTGATTGGGCTTGACGACCTCCAGCCATCGGACTATTGAGCGATGTCGCATAGCGAATGTCGAACCGTACACAATACAAACCGTGACCTTTCCGTATATTGAAGCGTGTTGTGCGATTTTGGGAGATTGCGCGACGTTTTTTAACGATTCGACAATTTCTTGCCAACACACGATCCGATATTCGCGTTGTATTGTGTGATAGACGAACAAATTGCCGCGTACGGGTCAACCGACTGGCTTTTTCGTTCGTTTTGACGGTATGCTCATTTTAACAGGTCTTCGGAAGGCATCATCGTACGCTGGGGGTAAAACAATGCGCGGCACAACTACAGCGATGACGACCCCGACGGTTGGCGCGATCCACACCGAACGCGAATGGACACAAGCGTTTCCAACTGCGCTTCTACGCGACGAAGCACCCGACCGCGAACTGATCCTCGCGGCGCAGGACGGCGACACCCGCGCGTTCGACGTGCTGGTGAAGCGGTACAAGTCGCGGGTCTACATGCTCGCGTACCATCAGACGAAATCGCACGAGGACGCGCTCGACATCACACAGGACACGTTCGTGCGCGCCTACCTCGCCCTCCCCAAGTGGGAACCGAAGGCGAGTTGGTACACGTGGCTCTACAAGATTACGCGGAACCTCTGCATCGACTATCACCGTTCGCGCAGCCGACGACGCACCGAATCGCTCGACGAAGCAGAATCGACGATCCCGGAACCGACGACGGACGACCTGTTCAGCAACCCCGCGCAAATGGCGGAAGAGAGCGAACTGTCCGACGTGATTCGAGGCGCGGTCGGCGAACTGTCCGACCGACAGCGCGACGTGTTTCTGTTGCACCACTACGGCGGACTTCAGGTGAAAGAGGTCGCCAAGACTCTTGACATCGCCGAGGGAACCGCGAAAATACATCTGTTCCGCGCCGTCGCCAAACTCCGCGAACTGCTTGGACCGATGCGCGCAAGGCAAGAAATATAATCGGCAACCGCTCGGCAATGGATTGACGGGAAAACCGGTCCGACAACGGGGAGACGTTTTGAACGCACGCGACGCACACAGCCATCCCAAAGCAGGATCAACGGTGTCGGAGGAACCGACCGATTTGGAGTTGTTGATCCTGCCGTACCTCGCCGGTGAACTGGAGGGCGAGGATCGCATGGTTGTCGAGCGGCAGATCGCAGACAACGCTTCGTTCGCGCGTTTGGTTGAGGAGTTTCGCGTCACCGTCTCGTTCTTCGAGATGGATGCCGACGAATCGGCGGACGACTACCTCGAAGACCTTGAAGACAACATCTACCGCGAAATCGCGTCGGTCGCGGCTCAGTCGAAGCGATTGAGCCCTGCGCCGCTCCAGCGGACTCTCCGCATCACCAACCACCTCGCGGAAACGTGGAAGGTGTGGACGGGCGTCGGCGCGTTCACGGCGGCATGTTTGATGTTCGGCGCGGCGTTGGCGTTGAAACCTGAGCCTGTGGATACGACAGCGTTTATCGCCGGGAACTTCGTAACCCCCCTTTACAACGTCCCGACGCGCTCTCACCACGAGACGTTTCGTGTGAACGAACACAACCGTCTGATTGAGGAAGCCCAGTTGCTGCAGTACGGTCGGGGCGAAATCGAGTCGGCGATGGTGATGTACGAGCAAGTCCTTTCCAAAGACCCCGACTCTTGGGCGTCGCGCGTCGCCGAATCGGAGCGCTCCGCATTGATGCGTACCGCCGTCACCTCGACAGGCGCAACCTTCCGACCGCTATTCGCGGACGCCACCACACCCTAACGACCCCATCCCGTCAACCCCGACGACGTGCCCACGTTAGTACTCTTGTACGTATACGACGGTTGTGACATTCCATCGATCTCGACCGTTGAATACGGAACGCAATCGTGGAACGATATCAGACGTATTCGAACTCGCATTGGTGACGGGTTTACGACCTCCTAATATGACCAACTGGATCGCACATTCGGTTCGCGCGTCCGCACCATCCGCGCGAGACGGACGGGGACGGGCGATTGCGCTGGCGCTGGCGTGCGTCGTTTGCGTCGTTGCGGCGATTACCGTGATGGCGCAGACAATCTCGCCGGAGGACGACGCGATCACCCGCGCGGCGAAATCGGGCGATTTGCGCGGCGCCATTGCGATCATTGACAACAAACTCCGCTTCACTCACGACCGCGAGCAGTGCATCTGGCTTCTGTTCCGCAAAGGCGAATACGCGACCTCAATGCGCGACTACGCCGTCGCCCTGAACGCCTACGGCTCCGTCATCACCCTCTGCAAGAACGCGCGACAGGACGACGCACTGCTCGCCAAAATGTATCAGGCAGAGGTGTACGGTCGATGGAAGAAGTACGGCGACGCGCGACGCTTGTACCAAGAGGTCGTCCGCGATGCCGCGCAAACGAGCCTGATGTACCAACAGACGGCTCAGGCGCGGATCGGCACGTTGGACATGCTCGAAGCGAAACTCGCCATCGTGGCACGCGCCACCGATACCGCCCAAAAAGCGCGACTGACATTCGATATCGCCGAGTTTTACAGCGATCTCAAAGATTTCGACGCGGCGATCCGCGAGTACAAAAACTTCATCTTGGCGAACCCGAACCATGAACGCTCGGCGGAGGCGCAGTTTCAGATCGGGCGCGTCTTCGCCCAAAAGGATGACGCCGAACACGCCGTCGAAGCGTACCGCTGGGTGGTCGAACGATATCCAGCCAGCACGTATGACGCTCCGGCATTGTTCCAACTGGGCAAACTGTATCTCGCGTCGGGCGACTCAAATCGCGCGCTGGACGCGCTGACGACACTTGTCACGGATCGTCCGACATTCTGGATGGCGGCTGAGGCGTGCTATCTGCAAGCGGTCGCGTACGAGCGAACAGGTCGCGTACAGGAGGCGGTGGACGCCTACCGCTATTTCCTCGACCTCGTGTTGAC
>JAQBWJ010000165.1 GCA_027625215.1 Candidatus Poribacteria bacterium | reverse complement strand
CGCCAAAACTCCGTGATCGACTCCGAAATATAGGGCGAATCGAAGTTCTTGGGGAACGTGAAGCCGAGCATCAACCCAAGACCGATTGCCATGTCGGAGTAGCCGCTGAAATCGAAGTAAATCTGGAACGCATAGCCGAACACGCCGAACCAAGCGTCGAGCATCTCAACGGAGCCCGCGTCGAAGGCGAGGTCAGCGACTTTGCCGCACGGGTTCGCCAGCAGCACCTTCTTCGCCATGCCGAGCGCGAAGAACGCGCACCCTCTGGCGAACTTGTCGAGCGTGTGGTCGCGCTGTTCCAACTGCTCTGCGACATCCGAGAAGCGGACAATCGGTCCCGCGACCAACTGCGGAAACATCGACACGTAGCACGAGAAGTCGGTGAAGTTGCGGATCGCCTTCGCGTCGCCGCGATAAACGTCGATGGTATAACTCATCGATTGGAACGTGTAGAAACTGATCCCAAGCGGCAGCACGACACGGAACAGCGTGTCCCACCGCATCGCCTCCATCCCGAACGCCTCGATGAGCGCGTTGTAATTCTCAACGCCGAAATTAAAGTACTTGAAAAATCCGAGCAGAGACAAGTTTGTCAGGATCGAGACGATCAAGGCGACCTTCTGCGCCCGCGTTCGCGTCGCGCCTTTTTCGAGAATCTCAATCGGTCCGCGTCGCCGAGCGCCGATCTTCTGAGAGATGACCAACCCGGTCGTATAGTCTACTACGGTCGAGCCGAACATCAGGAACACGAAGTACGGATTCGCCCAACCGTAAAAGACATAACTCAGGAGCGTCAGGATCAGGTGCTTGAGCCGCTTGGGACTTGCGTAGTAGAGAACCAACGCAAGCGGCAAAAAGTAAAACAAAAAGAGTTGGGAACTGAAAACCAACGAGCCGCCCGATTCCTATTCGCCAAGATCGCCGCATGACGAGGTGTTGTTCTGGATTGGCGGTATCATAGCGCGTTTTGGGGTCGCAGTTATCTCGAATTAATGATCATTTTGTAAATGGGGCTGGCATTCATGATTAAATGTCTGAATCACGCGATGCGTTTCGCGCCGCGATCAGTCGATGTCTGATCGACACGGCAGATCGAAATCGCCGTCTTCGGGACGTTCCTTCCACCGCTTGTCCAGGTTCATCGTCGCCATGCGCTCGTCGGCGACCCGGTGGATTTGGGGGTCGTCGGTCGCGGGGCGGAGTTCGGAGGTCGCGCGCCATCGACCCGATCCCTCCCGCAGCGTCACGAGCCGATAGCAGAGCGGTTTGCAGACCAACGCGGTCGTCGCAACGGTCAACACGCCGTCCTGATGCGTCGCCATGTTCCGATGAACGTGACCGTGCAACACGAGTTGAACGCCCTTCGACCTCCCAAGCCGCGCCCGCCATTCAACCCCATTCTCGACGGAATACCGCCCGCCTTCGTCCAGATTCCAACTGTGGTGAAGCAGCAACACGGTTGGAACGCCGCGATCCGCGTGGCTCGCCAACTCATTTTCCAAGAAGGCGGCAACGGCGGGCGAAAACGCCCCTTTGCTCTCGCCGGGAACGGAACTGTTCACCGCGACGAATCGAACGCCGTCGAGCTCCGTCACCGCCGTATCGGGCATCTTGAGGACGCGCTTCGCCGTGTCGAGGTCGTCCAGATAGATCGACTCATGGTTGCCCATGACGGTCATCGACGGGGGCGCGAGTTTGTCCAGCAGACGACGCGCGTCGAGGGCGTCGAGCATCGTTTCGGCGGGCGTGCGGAAGTTGCCGTCCGCGATATCGCCCACTTGCAGGACAAGATCGACGCCCTCGCGGTTCACGCGCTCGACGGCGGAGGCGGTGAGTTCCTCGCTGTAATCAACCAGCAGTTCGCCGCGCCGCTCCGTCGTGCGGTTCAGGTGGAGGTCGCCCAACACGGCGAACCGTATGACGCGCTCGCTCACAACGCCGACGCCGCGACGAGGTTCGAACAGCGGCTCAGGATGCCTTTGCTCGCCGCGCTCGGTTCCGTCGTGTAGAGGACGCAGACGAGGTCGAGAACGGGGTCCGCCCAGACGACCGTCCCCGTCGCGCCGCCGTGAGCGAACGCGCTCGGCGACAACAGGTCGCCGCTGTACCCCCAGTTCGCCGGATGCAGCCGCCAACCCAACCCCCACGTTTGACCGTACTTCACCGACTCGGCGATCAGCGGCATCTCGCTCGTATGATCGCGCACCATCAGTTCGACCGCCGCGAGACTGAGCAGTTGCGCGCCGTCGAGTTCGCCGCCGTTCAAAAACATCTGCATGAAACGGGTCGTGTCGCCGACCGTCGAGAACATGCCGCCCCACGGCGCGCCGAAGTTGCGCCAATAGTTCGATGTCCAGCCCCAATCCGCGCCGACGTGTTCGACAGGCACGTTCACGGCGGCGATCCGTTTTTCCAACGTCGGATTCACGCCGAGCGACGTGTCCGCCATCCCAAGCGGCTCGAAGATTTCCTGCCGCATGAACTCGCGGATCGACAGACCGGAGACGCGCTCAACGATCTCGGCGAGCATGTTCGTGCCGCAACTTTGGTATTGGATGTTCGTGCCGGGCGGGAAGTCGAGTTCGAGGTCGTGCATGTGGCGGTAGAACTCGCTGAGTGGGGCGTGCGCCTTGCGGAGTTCGAGGTTGTTCGGCAGCATGTCGGGCAGCCCCGACGTATGCGTCATCAAGTGGAAGACCTTGATCTCCTCTTTGCCGCGATTGCCGAACTCCGGGATGTAATGGGCGACCGGATCGTCCAGCAGCACCTTGCCGCGATCCAACAGCATCATCACCGATGTCACCGTGAACATCTTGGTCACGGAGGCGACGAGGTAGATCGAATCCGCCGAGGCGGGTTCGGCGGAGCCCGGCGCGCGTCTGCCGTACCCACGCATCGCGATAGGAATCCCGTGCCGCGACACGGCGAGCGACGCGGCGGGCAACGACCCGTCTTTAGTTTTCTCGGCGAGGTACTCGAACGCCCGATTCAACCGCTCCGAGTCGATCCCTACATCCTCAGGACTTCCGTCGATCATCCGGTCTTCTCCAAAATGGTTCGTCGCCTAATGTGTCCATCATGTATAAGCCCTCCCGCCGCTTGACTTCAACCCCCCGAAACGCGCATCCTCCCTCGCAACGAAGACTACGACGGAGAATTAGGGCGATGGAACCACGACCGACAACGACATTTGAGATCAACCTGACCGACGACCAGATCGCGTTCTTCTTGAATAACGGTTTCCTGAGCATCGACAGCATCACGACCGACGAAGAGGTCGAGTGGCTCAAATCGGTCTACGACGACCTGTTCAACAACCGCATCGGTGAGAAGGACGGCGCCTACTTCGACTTGGGCGGACGACGTGCTCACGACGGCAAAGAGGTGTTGCCGCAGGTCTTGGGTCCCGAACGCACATACCCGGAACTGCGCGAAACAACCTACTTCATGAACTCGCGCAAGTTGTCGGCGCAGTTGCTCCAACTGCCGTTGGATCAGGTGAACGGCGGCGGTCACATGATCCTCAAACCCGCCGGATACGGACGCGAAACCCCTTGGCATCAGGACGAGGCGTACTGGAACCCCTCCGTCCGCCATCACGGATTGAGCGTGTGGATGCCGCTTGACCCCGCGACTGTCGAGAGCGGGTGTATGCAGTTCATTCCGCGTTCGCACCTCACCGACGAGATCGTGATGCACAAGCATATCGACGACGACCCGCTCGTTCACGGGTTGGTGACGGAGCAGGTCGATCCGTCGAAGGCGGTTGCCTGTCCCATCGACGCGGGCGGCGCGACGTTCCACTACTGCCGCACGCTCCACTACGCGGGACCGAACCAAACGGACCGCGTTCGCCGCGCCTACATCAACGTGATGAGCGGACCTTCCAAGAAACTCGACAAACCCGACGTTCGACCTTGGCAGGAAGAAGCGCAGCAAGCGTTGGCGAAACTGAAAACCCTCGCGCGCGAACAGGCGTAAGGCGTCTATATCGGCGAGATTCCCGCGTCGCCGTCCTTGCGACGGCTCTTTAGCGCGACACCGCACCAGTGCGAATCAACAGTACGAGGGGACTGGACAGAACTCGTGATGACGCAGGTTGCGCGTGTTCGCGTTCCTCTCAAGGGGAGTCTCGACCTCGACTCGGCGCTGACGATGGGACAGACGTTTTGCTGGCGGATCGAGGATGAGTGGCGCGTCGGATGTATCGACGGCTGCTTGGTAAGGGTGCGGGTTGACGGCGATGCGTTGTTCGCGGAGGGGTATACTTCGGGATCGTCGCTCACGGAGTTGACGACACGGTACTTCGACTCGGAGCGCGACCTTCCCGCCTTTCAACGGGAACTGTCCGTCGAACCGAACGTCGCGGGCGCGATTGGGCGTCATCCCGGACTGCGCGTGCTGAGACAGCCGTTTTGGGAGTGTCTCGCGTACTTCATCCTGTCTTCGGTGAACAACATCAAACGGATCACGAAGATCGTGGCGACGCTTTCGGCGACTTACGGGGAGCAGTTCGAGGGCGACGACTTCGCCGGACACGCCTTCCCCCGACCGGAGCGGTTGGTTGACCTGCCGTTGGACGCGCTGTATGATTGCGGCACCGGGTTTCGCGCGAAAGGCTTGCACAACGCGGCTCGCGCCGTTGCGGACGGGTCGTTGGACGCCGACGAACTTCGACGGACGCCGTTGCCGGAGGCGCGGACACGGTTGATGACGCTTCACGGCGTCGGCGAGAAAATTGCGGACTGCGTCCTCCTCTACTCGCTTGACCACTTCGACGCCTTTCCAATCGACGTATGGATACGTCGACAGATGGAGCGGCTTTACTTCAACGGGGAAACGCAGAAACCCGAAGCGATACAGGCGTTTGCGCGGGAGAAGTTCGGGCGTTGGGCGGGGTACTCGCAGATGTACTTGTTTCACGACGCCCGTTTACAGGGGAGATAGGCTAGCGGTGAACATCCTTCCCGACGACTTATTGAAACGGCTCGAACGGCAGGCGGAATCGGCGGGCGAGTCGATTCGCGCGTTGCGGCAAACCATCGAGTCGTTGGAGAACGACCGAGCGAGGTTGGAACAGGAACAAGACGCGCTCGTTCAACGGACGCGCGAACTGCAAGACGAAATCAAGCGGCTGTTTCACCTTGAAGGCGAGAATACCGATTTGCGGCTGCGACACGAACAGTTCGTTCATCAGGTGGAGACGTTGTTGGCGCACTTGAAGGGTAACGCGGACGACTCCGAGTAAGCGTCTGCGTATTGGAGGGGTATCATGGCGAACGCGCGGCTGACCGATTTGGCGATTCTGATGCGCGACGGCGATGACGTGGCGGTGGCGCGTCAACAGATTGACCCGCAAACGTTGGACTTGGGCAACGGAGGCTCCGTCACGATTGTCGAGAAGATTCCGGCGGCGCACAAGTTCGCGTTGCGGACCGTTCCACAGGACGACGCCGTGCGGAAGTACGGGCAGATCATCGGGTTCGCCAAGAAAGAGATTTTGGCGGGGACGCACGTCCACACCCACAACGTCGGCGTGCGTGACTTCGAACGGGACTATCGGTTTACGCAGGAAGTCAAACCCGTTGAAATGTATCCCGCGAGCAAGATGCGTACCTTCATGGGGTACGCGCGTCCGAACGGGCAGGTGGCGACGCGCAACTACGTCGCCGTCATCTCAACGGTGAACTGCTCGGCGAGCGTTGCGACGTACGTCGCGCGGCACTTCACCGAAGATCGACTGAAAGATTATCCGAACGTCGATGGGGTGCTGCCCATCACCCACAAGGGCGGGTGCGGGTTGGCGCTTGGCGGCGAGGACTACGTGCAGTTGCAACGAACGCTCGCCGGATTTGCGCGTCACCCGAACATTTTCGGATACGTCATCATCGGATTGGGGTGTGAAGTCAACCAAGTCGTGGATTTGGTCGACAACCAACGTC
>JAQBWJ010000164.1 GCA_027625215.1 Candidatus Poribacteria bacterium | reverse complement strand
AAAGATCATCCAGGGTAATGAGTGAGTGGAGTGTGCGTCCGCGTTCTTGGAGCGACTCCGCCCCGCCTTGCTGACGGTCGAGAATGATCAGCACGTCGTTCGATACCAGCCCCGCCGTGTCGAGCGCGTCGAGGAACACCATCTTGCTCGTGCCCTGCGTGATGAGGTCGTCCAACAGCGCGACCTTCTGCCCTCTCACAAACAACCCTTCCACCTGCGATCCCGTACCGTAAGCCTTCGGTTCTTTGCGGACGTAGAGCATCGGCAGCCCCGTCTTGTGTCCGACGACCGCCGCCAGCGGGATGCCCGCCGTCTCCGCGCCCGCGAGCGCTTCCACGTCAAGCGTCCGCGCGACTTCCGCCAACGCCGTCGTCACGACATCCATCGATTTGGGGACGCTTGGCAATTGCCTCAGATCGACATAGATCGGGCTTTTCGCGCCGGAACGGAGGGTGAACAGTCCGTGCTTCAATACGTCCGCGTCGTGGAGGGCGGCGGCTAGATCGGTTTTTGAAACGGGCATCAACGTACCCCCGATAGGTGCAGTCGGATTGTCAACGGCACTGCGTCGTCATCAAAATGACAACGCACCGCCTCCTGAATCATCCGCTTGAGTTCGTCGATTGTGTCGGCTTCCGTGAAGATCGAATGACTTAATGCCCGCGCTTCAAATCCGCCTTCAGGCGATTCTTCGGCGACGAACACTATCTCTTGGGTACGGTGCGACACCTGATTCGTATCCGACAAAGTCCTGACCGTCCTCGATCTCATATGCGGTATAGACGTACATGTTCCCGATTCGCAGAGAGTATCAACCCCAACGCTTCGCGCAACTTCTCTCTCGCTTCTTCAAGCGTGCGTCCTTGCGTGTTGACGCCGGGAATCTCCTCAATGGTGGCGACGTACCATTTTCCGCGCTTCTCGTACACGGCGGTAGTTTGATTCTGCACGTCGTTGACTCCTCGAGCGTTAATTACCCGCCAACCGCGCCTTCCAGATCGTTCGCGTCGTCGTCGGATGCAGGATGAAGTTCTCGACCTTCGTCGTCGTCACCATGATCTTATTCGCGTGGGCTATCGTCACCCACGGGAGATCGCGCCGCACGATCACCTGCGCCTGCTTGTACAGATCGGCGCGTTTCGCTTGATCCGCCTCCTGCTGCGCTTGGACGAGCAGATTCGTCAGTTCGTCGCTGCGGTAGAAGGCGATGTTCCCCGCCGGAGGTGTCGCGTTCTCCTTCGACAGGAGGAAGTAGAGGAAGTTGTCGGGGTCGCCGTAATCCGCGATCCAGCCTAACATGCCGAGATCGTGGTCGCCCTGTTTAACCTGTTCGAGGTACGTCCCCCACTCGACGGTGCGAATATTCGCGGTGATCCCGACCTTCGCCAGGTCCGACTGAATCGCCAACCCGATATTCTGCGGGCTGGGGAAATAATCGCGTGGGTTCGGCATCACGTAGAGCGATAACGCGCGCGGGAACCCATTCGGGAACGCCTCTTTGAGCAACGCCTTCGCCGCGTCGGGATCGTACGGCACGTCTTGAACGGCGTCGTTATAGCCCCAAATCGTCGGCGGGATCGGGTTTTTGGCGACGACCGCCGTGCCGCCGTACAGCCCGTCCACAATCGCCTGCTTGTTGATCGCGTAGTTGATCGCCCTGCGGACGCGCACATCGTCCAGAGGCTTGTGATCGAAATTCATCGCCAGATAACCAACGTTCATGCCCGCTTGTTCGTAGACCTTCAGGCTCGCGTTCGCGCGGATTGTCGGCAGGTTTTCGGGATCGGGGTTCTCAAGGACTTGGATGTTGCCCTGTTCAATTTCGAGGAGCCGCGCCGCGTTGTCGGGGATCGCGCGGAACACGATCTTGTCGAGCGTCGGCTTGCCGCCCCAGTAGGAATCGTTGCGCCGCAGCGCGATCCGGTCGTCGCGCCGCCATTCAACAAACTTGAAGGGACCCGTCCCGACAGGTTCAAACTTGAAGTCGCTCATTTTCGCGGCGAATGTCGTCGGGCTGATAATACTGAACGGCGGGATCGCCAACATGCTCAGGAGTGGCGCGTACGGACGTTTCAACGTGATCCGCACCGTCTTCGCATCGACTTCAGAGACGGATTCGATGATGTCGTCCAATCCCAGCGAAATCCAGTAGAGGTACTGCCCACCGATGCCGTGAGCGGGGTGCGACGTATCGTACTGTCGCTTCAGCGAGAAGACGACGGAGGCGGCGTTAAACGGCGTGCCGTCGTGGAAGGTGACGCCTTCCCGCAGGTGGAACGTCCACGTCAAACGGTCGTCAGAGTTTTCCCACGAGGTCGCCAGACCCGGCTCAATATCCGTCGAACGGTCCGCATACTGAACGAGCGTGTCGAATAGGAGTTCGGCGACTTTGAACGACTCACCGTCCTCCTCCAACGCGGGGTCGAGCCCGACGGAATCCGCGCCGCGACCGTACACCAACGTCTGTTCGACGACTGGCGCGGCGGTCGGTTCCGGGTCGCGGCAGCCGAAGACGAGCGTCAACGAGGCGACGATCACCATCCATTTCGCCAAACGATGCGTCAACGAGTTCAAACCGGGTCTCCCTCTCTCAGGTCATTCCGTGATGCGGAGCGTCAACAGTTCGTTTGCGTCGATGTAACGGATCGCCACGCCGTCGATCATCGGGACGGATTCTCGATTCATCTCCAACGCGGTGGCGACGTTCGCCTTGTTGCCGCGCGACAGTTCCAATCGCACAACGGTTGGTCGCCCAGAGACTTCGCGCAGTCGCACGATGTAGCCCTTCGCGTCCTCCGCCCGTTTCACCGCTGTCACGATGACGTGATCCGGTTCGACGCTCAGGAACGACTTCACGGATTCCAACTGAGAACCTTTGTGGTTCTGCTTCACTTCGGCAACGGTCGGACGTAGCGCGGTCTCCTCCCCGAAACGCCACGCTGCGGCTGGATCGAACTCCCCCTCATGGCTCTGCATGCGGTAGCGGAACTTGATCTCGCCGTCTTGACTGGCGCGGTAGTTCGAGTCCCAGTAGTTGTTGAGAATCCACGAGAACAGGGTGGAACTGCGCGGGTTGAACCGTGTCTGCCAGCGACCCGTATTGATGCGCCCGAACTGCGCGAGCGGCGCGTCGGGGTTCGCAATGGTCACGCCGAACGAGTCGTTTGAGAAATCGACCCACCCTTGCGTCGTGATCCAATCGCGGCAGGTGTCTTGGATCAACCCGTGATCGACCTCAGTGAGGCCCGCCGCCGTTGCGACGCGCGTCGTCGAGTTCGGGACGAAGAACGGGAAAGCGAGGTACGCGGATTCCGGTTCCTGCACCGCATGTTTGTGGACGGTGACTTCGATATCCACCCAGGGCTGATGTTCGTAGAGGGTCACTTCCTGAGTCACTTTGCGAGTCCCGTCGGCGAGGAACTCCGAGACGAGGCTCGCCGCGAGTGGCGACTGTCGCCCGCTGCGAACCCGCGCGACGGTCGGGCTCGTCCGCACGAACGACGGGTTCGACCGACTCGACACGCCAAGCGCGTCGCGTCCTTGCCCGTCGATGCGTTCGTAGATGTATTGCGCGAGCCCGTACGGGTTTCGGTCGTCCAACAGGTCGCGATTGAGTCGCTTGTCGTACCATCTCGAAATAATCCCCGTCGCGCCGTCCACTTCCAGTTCGTAGAAACGGTTGAACAGCGTTGTTCCTTCAGTCTTGAGGACGGATTCGGGGAAGGCGGACGTGTCCGTCCACTTGAAGACCTTGTAGCCGAGCGGCGGCAAATCCGTCGCCACGAATGACATGCCCTGATCGGTGATCCATTTTGGCGCGGCGACGCCCGTTTCCGGGTCTTGGATGCCGCGCGACGTATCCAACTTCTGTTTGGGCAGATGGATGAACGCGCTGCGCTTCCAGGGCGTCGGGTTGAAGACGACGACGGCGTCGTCTTCCGCGCGAATCTGATCGGTCACGCGGGCGAACGCGGAGGTCAGCAGGTTGTCGGCAAGCGCGGCGGCGCGGTGAACGAACCCCGCCTTCGCGTTCCATTGGGCTTGGGTGGATGCCGCGTACGGCTGCGACACGCTGCCCTGCGGGCCCCACGTATGCTCGTCGTACAGCGAGAGATACCAGTAGGCTTCTCGAAACTCCTCAGCGGGAACGGTGCTGCCGTCGATGAAGTGGGCGCAGGTGGCGACGCGCTCCGCCTCCATCGCTGCCGCCAATGCCTGACGCGCAACGGTCGTTTCATATGCGGAGGACGCGATGCCGTCCGACCACCAGTCGGGCCACTCGCCGCGCACGGTGCGGATCGAGTCGCCGAATGTCGCTTCGAGGTGGGTGAACACGTCCGTCGGGCGAACGAACTCGATTTTGGGCATATCGTCGGACGCGGACTCGTTCCAGTCCTTCACGAATTCCGACAACCCGAAATCGACGCTCGTGTTGACACCGGGTTTGCCGGATGTGACGGGGAAGACGACGAAATCGTACGGGTACTCGCGGCTTTCAAGATCGGCGCAGTACTCGGAGATGGTCTTCTGCGCCGCCTCCGCGTTGTCGCCGATACCGAGCGTGCGCCCGAAATCAAGGGGCAGCCCATTCCACACCAACAATCGCTGACCGGAGGCGGATTCCCACCAAAACGCGGAGGGTCGAGGTTCCAGCGGCACGCCGCGATTTTCGCCCGCAGCGACCATCAGATGCCGCACGTTGCTGTCCGCCAACACGTCGATCACGCCTGAAGTCGCGCCGTGCACGCCGACCGTCGTCGCGGTGGCGACGGGCATCCCCGCGTCGCGCAGCCGTTCAACCGAATAGAGGTAGCGGATCAACGCTTCTTGAGACGGCAGTCGCGTGAAGTGAAACGGGAATGCGGTAATCTCGATGCGCTTCTCAGACACCCAACGGTTCCACGCCTTTAACTGTTGCGAATCGGCGTAGGCGAACCAGTATTGCAATGCGCCGTTCACGTCGCACGTCCAGCGGAACCTTGCTTCGGCGGGATAGTCGTTGGAGCGGCGGCACGCTTCCATCACCTGTTGAAAGGTATCGACGTGTTGCCGAAAAACGAACTCCTGATAATCCGTATAACCGATGCGCGTATAGGACTGATGAATTAGGAAGATTCGTGAAATCGCCATCTCGAGAGTCAGCCTTTCTTCTTCTACGCTCTTTACTATTTCGTTATTACCGTCATTCAGCATATCACGGTGCGGGGTCGGTCTTCAATCCAAGTCGCGTCGCGGTTATACTCAGCAGCAACCGTTGTTGGTATTCTTTCAATCGGCGAGATGCGTTGGGAGTCAGTGAGACGGCGCGCGTATCGTTTGATGTTGGTTGTCCCAAATGGGGGTGTGCCGCTCTGCCGAAAATGTACGCATCCGATTGCCCAATCGTACGGCGATGCCACGTTCCGAGATGCTCTGAAATGCAGCAACGACGCGCAACCCGCGCATGGCACAAGAGTTGCCCTCACCTTATCCAAGTGACCCCTCGGAGGCTTCATTAACCGTGCGCCATCCCGCCGGACGACACGGCGAACTGCGCCTGACGTTCACGAAACGCGATGCCCGTACCGTGTTGTCGGAGTCGCATTCCCGCGCGCCGTTGCAGGTGATGAAACCCCTCGATGACGGCGACGGGCGGTGCGTCGTCTACCTGTTGAGCCCGACGGGCGGCGTGATGGGTGGCGACCGCTACGAGATCGACGCGCGCGTGGAAGCGGGCTGCCGCGCGTTGCTGACGACTCAGGCAGCGACGAAAGTTTACCGCATGACGGACGGCGACGCTCGGCTCCGCATGTCCGTGCGGGTTGAAGGAGACGCCGTTTTCGAGTACTTGCCCGATCCGACGATCCTGTTCGCGGATTCCGACTACGCTCAGGAGATTGAGGTGAGCGTGGCGGATGGAGGCAAGTTCATCGGGGCGGAGATCATCATGCCGGGACGGTTGGCGCGG
>JAQBWJ010000163.1 GCA_027625215.1 Candidatus Poribacteria bacterium | reverse complement strand
ACGGCGAACCGTCAAACGTGGTAATCTTTGTTTTGACAGTCTGTGAACGCACCACCGAATTGAGAAGGACGCCCGAACAATGAAAGCCGTCGTCAAATACGGACTCGAAGACAAGAACGTCGAACTGCGCGACATGCCCGAACCGACCATCGGCGCGGACGACGTGCTGCTCGAAGTCGAATCCGCCGGGGTGTGCGGCAGCGACATCGAGTTCTGGCGGAACAAACTCACCTACCCGATCAACGTCCCCGTCATTCAGGGGCACGAGTTCTGCGGCGTCATCCGCGACACGGGGTCGAACGTGCGCGGCTTCAAGGTCGGCGACCGCGTCGTCAGCGAGACGGCGGCGTACATCTGCGGCGTCTGCGAGTTCTGTCGGTCGGGCGAGTACAACGTCTGCCCGGAGCGGTTGGGGTTCGGGTACGGGGTTCACGGGGCGTTCACGCGGTACGTGAAAGTGCCGCAGCGGTGTCTGCACCACATCCCCGAAGGCGTGCCGTTCGAGTACGCCGCGCTCACGGAGCCGATCAGCGTCGCCTACAACGCCGTCGCCGTGAAGAGCGAGGTAAAGCCGGGCGAGTTGGTCGTTGTGATCGGACCCGGACCCATCGGGCTGTTCGCGGCGCAGATCGCCAAGATACACGGGGCGCGGGTCGTCGTCGCGGGGCTGACGGCGGACGCGAAACGGCTTCAGGCGGCGGAGAAGATCGGATTTGAGGCGGTCATCGATGTCCAAAAACACGATCTCGTCAAGGAGGTGAACTGTCGGTCGAACGGGGTGGGCGCGCCGTTGGTGATCGACGCGGCGGGGGCGAACGCGGCATTCGCGCAAGCGATGCAGGTCGTGCGGCGCAACGGGCAGATCACCAAGATCGCGTGGAACGCGAAGCCGCTTGACATGAGCCTCGACCCGTTGGTCGCCAAAGCCGCGACGCTTCAAGGCACGTCCAGCCACACCTGGCGCACATGGGAGAACGTGTTGCTGTTGCTCGCGGCGCAGCAGTTGAACATGGAGGCGATGGTGACGCATGTGCTGCCGATCACCGAGTGGGAACACGCCTTCGAGGCGGCGGAGCATCGGCAGGCGGTGAAAGCGGTGTTGCAGCCGGTGTGACGATCTTCCCCACTGTTGCGACCCCTTGATCGAAATGGGCAACGTAGTGTCTACTTCATAGAGATTGAAGGTCACTTAACACGGCTTGTAAGGAGAGTTTCCCAATGAAAACCGCGATTTCGATGTTCGCGCTCGCCGCAATCACCGTCTCGACATGGGCGATCAGCGAAAAGGGACTCGTGCTGTACCTCCCGTTCGAGGAGGGGCAGGGCGACACCACGCAAGATTTGAGTCCGAGCGGGTTGACGGCGATGATCGGCGGGGCGGCGTGGTCGAACGACGGCAAACTCGGACCGTGCGCGCTGTTCGAGACGGCGGGGGCGTTTGTGGAAGCGCCCGCCGCGCCGGAGTTGGACTTGACCGAAGCGCTCACGATTGCCCTATGGATCAACCCGGTCCAATCGCAGCCGGACTCAGGCATACTCGGTCGGCGCAACGCGGGCAACACGGGCGGATACGCGATGCAATGGAGCGCGCAGTTCACCGGATCGCCGCAGATTGAAACGTGGCTCTACACCGCCGCATGGAACGGCACGCGACAGAAACAGTCCATCTCGCCCAACCTGGACGAGTGGCATTACATCGCCTCCGTGTTCGATGGGTCGATGTTGAGACAGTACATCAACATGGAATTGGATACGGAGATGCCTGTGGCGGCTCCGTTGAACAGCGTCCCCGAGACGCTCCGCATTGGCGGCGGCTCGACGGGGATTTCACCGATGATGGGGCGGATGGACGAACTGACGATCTACAACCGCGCGTTGACGGCGGCGGAGTTGGAGTTCAACATGAACAACAGCGGGTTGGATGTGTCGGCGAAGGGGCGGTTGGCGACGACGTGGAGCGCGATCAAGCGTCGGTAAACGTCGGTTCGACCGAGTACACGACCGCATCAATTGTGACGTGTTCATCCGCAACCAAGTCGCCACAGGCGGATCGTAATCGTTGCGTACGATGTTGCGTGTTTGATAAACTTCGCCCCTTGTATGTTCTCGGTCAAACGCCGATCAAGCGAATATGCGCGAGAGAAGGGTGCGTTCCGTTGAGAACGAGAAATACGAAAGCGATCATTGCCTACCTCATAGGGGTCGCCTGTTTGGTGAGTTCCGCGTTGGCTTCCGCCGAATCCGTCCGCTACACGGCGGACATTCTTCCCATCCTGAAACGCAGTTGTCAGGGATGCCACAACCCCGCCGATCCTGCCGCCGGACTCGCCGTCACGACGCACGCCGAACTTTCAAAAGGCGGCGCGTCGGGTCCCGCGTTCGTGGCGGGCAACCCGGACGAAAGCCTCCTCATCCGACTCATCTCAGGCGACAAACCGGCGATGCCGAAATTCGCCAAGCCGCTGACGCCGGAAGAGGTCGACCTGTTCCGCGCCTGGATCACCGAAGGAGCGCAAGACGACGCGCCGTCCACTCAGAACGACCCGATCAACGCGGTTCAACCGCCCGTCTATACCGTGCCGCCCGTCATCTCCGCGCTCGCGTACTCGCCGGACGGCAAGACGCTCGCCGTGTCGGGGTTCCGCGAGGTACTGCTCCACCAATCCGACGGCAGCGGTTTGATCGCCCGACTCGTCGGCGAGGCGCACCGCATCGAGTCGATCACGTTTTCAACCGACGGGGCGGTCGTGTGCGCCGTCGGTGGGACGCCCGCGCAGTTCGGCGAGGCGCAACTCTGGAACGCGCAGACTCACGGACTGATTCGCGCGATCCGCTCGACGTACGACAACCTGTACGGCGTTTCGCTCTCCGCCGACGGGAAGTACTTGGCGTTCGGCTGCGGCGACAAAACGGCGCGCGTCGTCTCGACGGAAGACGGGTCGGAAGTCCTTAAGTTCGACAATCACAGCGATTGGGTGTTCGGCACGCAGTTTTCGCAGGACGGCTCGCATGTCGTGACGGGGAGCCGCGACGGGGCGTTGAAGTTGGTGAACGTGAGTTCGGGACAGTTCATTGACGACATCAACGCGAGCAACAAAGGGTTCGGCGGGATCAACGCCATCGCCCGTCACCCCAAGACCGACCAAGTGTTGAGCGCGGGGATCGACCGCGTGCCGCGACTCTACCGCATCTTCCGCGAAACGACGCGGGATATCGGCAATACCGACTTCAACCTCGTGCGCGAGTTCGAGCCGCAGTCCGGCTCGGTGAACGCCGTCTGTTTCAACGCGGACGGCTCGCGCGTCGCCATCGGCGCGGCGAACGGCGAGACGCGCATCTACAACGTGTCCGACGGATCGCTCGTCGCGTCGATGCAGGGCGATGACGTCTGCGTGTTCGCGCTCGCGTTTCACCCGGACGGCACGCGACTCGCCGTCGGCGGGTTCGACGGCAAAACGCGGCTCTTCGACGCGAACACCGGGCAGTTGATTTTGGCGTTCGTTTCGGTTCCAATCGGCATACAGTAGCGACACGCCCCCTCCGCCTGGACGGATCAAATCGCGGCGAACTGTGGATAAGGGAATAGGGACGATGACACGATTAGGTAGCAGACGACTCTCCCGCGCGTTGATCGCGCTGATGACATGCCTCGTTGCGGTCGGTTTCGGCGCGATTGCCTCCGCGCAAACCGCCAAATCGGTGGAAGTGACCGCGCTGTCGATTCAGCCCGAAACGGTCGCGCTCGAACACGGGAGCGACGCGCGGCGCGTCCTCGTGTCGGGTCGGACGAAGGCGGGCAATTGGGTCGATCTGACCCATCAGGCGACGTACAGCGCGTCGCAAGGGGTGCGCGTCGACGCGAACGGTTATCTTCGCCCCGTCGCGGCGGGCGAGTCGAAGGTGACGATCAGCGCGGGCGGACGCTCCATCGACCTGCCCGTGACGGTGCGCGGCATCGAGCCAACGCCTGTCAGTTTCGTGCGCGACGTGATGCCCGTCGTCAGCAGGCTCGGCTGCAACGCGGGGACGTGTCACGGAGCCGCGAAGGGTAAAAACGGGTTCAAACTGTCGCTGCGCGGGTACGACCCTGAGTTCGACTATGAAGCGTTGATTCAGGATATTTCGGGGCGACGGTTCAACCGAGCGTTCCCCGATCAAAGCCTGATGCTGCTCAAGCCGCTGTCCGAAGTGCCGCACAAAGGCGGTCAGCCGCTGAAACCCGGATCGGACTATCACAACCTGCTTCGCCGTTGGATCGATGAGGGGGCTCGGTCGGATGCCGGACGCGCGACCCGCGTCGAACGGTTGGAAGTGCTGCCGCAATCCGTCGAAATTGCCGAACCGGGCATGACTCAACAGGTGCTCGTCATCGCGCATTACCCCGACGGGACGACGCGCGACGTGACGCGGGAAGCCGTCTTCACGAGCAGTTCCACCGACGTGGCGACGATGTCCGACGGCGGGAACATTACCGCGATGCGGCGAGGCGAGGCGGCGATCCTGACCCGTTACGAGGGCGCATACGCAACGAACACGCTCATCGTCATGGGCGACCGCAGCGGGTTCAAGTGGGTCGATACGCCCGAATACAACTACATCGACACGCTCGTTCACAACAAACTGAAGCGGTTGAAGATTCAGCCGTCGGAACTGTGCACCGACGACGAATTCGCGCGCCGCATCTACTTCGACCTGACGGGTCTTCCCCCGACGCCGGAGCAGGCGCGCGCGTTCTTGGCGGATACCACCCCCTCGAAAACGAAGCGCGAAGCCCTGATCGACAAACTGCTGGACGACCCCGAATACGTCCAACACTGGACGCACAAGTGGGCGGACTTGCTACAGTGCAACCGCAAGTTTCTCGGCGACAAGGGCGTGTGGCTGTTCCGTTCGTGGATCGAGAAGTCGGTCGCCGACAACAAGCCGTACGACAAGTTCGCGCGCGAACTGCTCACCGCCGACGGCAGCGCCTACGAGAACCCTGCGGCGAACTACTACCGCGTCTCGCGCGACTACGCCTCGGCGGTCGAGAACACGACCCAACTGTTTCTGGGCGTGCGGTTCTCCTGCAACAAGTGTCACGACCACCCGTTCGAGAAGTGGACGCAGAACCAGTACTACGAACTGGGCGCGTACTTCGCGGAAGTCGGCGTGAAAGCGGGACGGCTTCCCGGCGAAGAGATCGTCTTCACGAGTTATTCGCCGTCTGAGGTAAAGCACCCGAAGACGTTGCAGACGGTCGCGCCGTCCGTGCCGTACGGTGAAACGACGCGCAACGGCGGCAACCAGCGAGAAGCGCTCGCGGAGTGGATCACCTCTCCCGACAACCCGCTCTTCGCCCGATCCGCCGCCAACCGCCTGTGGAGTTACTTCATGGGGCGCGGCATCATCGAGCCGGTGGATGACGTTCGCACCAGCAACCCGCCGAGCAACCCCGAACTGCTCGACGCGCTCACCGAAGACTTCGTTCAGAGCGGGTTCGACATGAAACATCTCATGCGGACCATCGCGCGGTCGCGGACGTACCAACTCAGCATGAAATCGAATCGCTGGAACGAAGACGACTCGGCGAACTTCGCGCGGGCGACCCCCAAACGGCTGACGGCGGAGCAACTGCTGGACGCGATCACCGTCGCGACGGGCAGCCATCCCAAGTTTCAGGGGATGCCCACGTCGTTCCGCGCCGCGCAACTCCCCGACAGTCAGGTCGGGGACGACGGTTTCCTGAGACTGTTCGGGCGACCCGCGCGCGAGTCGGTCTGCGAGTGCGAACGCACGACGGAGGTGAGTCTCGCCCACGCGATGAACCTCATCAACGGCTCGACAGTGGGCGACGCGCTCATCGACCCGCACGGACGGATCGCGCGTCTGATCGAATCGGACGTGGGCGACCGGGCGTTGGCGGAGGAGGTCTATCTGGCGACGTTCTGCCGCTATCCGCGCGAGGAGGAGGTCG
>JAQBWJ010000162.1 GCA_027625215.1 Candidatus Poribacteria bacterium | reverse complement strand
AACTCGGCGCGTTCCACCACTATACGACCGTCACGGTGGACGGCGATCAGGCGGAGATTGCGATTATCGAACCGGGCAACGTCCACCCGCACGACATCGCGACGCGTGAGTTCACAGATACCGCCCGACGCGCCCTCTCGTTCGACACGGAGATTGATCTGGACGCGGGAACGGGCAAACTGATCGCGCATATGCGGAACGACCTTGACCGTCAGATGATGTTCCAAGTGACGTTTTTCCTGCCGGACGGTACGGATGAGTGGGTGGAGAAACGCGGACGCGGTAACTGGCACGACCCTTATTTGGACACGCCGCCGCGCAGTTCGTGGACGGTTTCGCCGCGCCAAGTTCGCACGTTTGTCGATCCCGGCGAAACGTACGATTTCGCGTTCGACGTGTCGTTTTCGCCGGATGATCTCGCGCCGTTTCCGGCTTACTGGCACTCGGTGTCTTACGACGGCAAATTCATGTGGCAAAATACGAACCAACTGCCGCCGCTTTCGCTCAACGACTTCACGTCGATCCGCGAATGGAAGACGGTGGGCCCATTCGATCTCGGCATCCCGGAACCGCTGCCGACGGACGGCAAGTGGGAACACTCCCTTGTCCCGAACTTTCTCGAACCCGGCGACGTTGAAAAGAAGTGGGATGCGGCGGAGTACGTCTCCGGCTCGAAGTCGGTCGCGTGGAAAGACGCGACGGCATCCGAAAGCGGTTTGCTCGATTTCGAGGAGCTCTACGGCGGCGACAACGTCTACGCCTACGGACGCGCCTACGTTCAGAGTCCCGACGACCGTCATGTCCTCTCGGCGGTGTGGGCGGACGACGCGGCGACGGTGTTCATCAACGGCGAGGCGGTGTTCCCGTATATCGGCTACACGGATCGCAACCACCCGTACTACTTCATGCTCCCGTTGAAGAAGGGGTGGAACGCCGTCCTCGTCAAGGTCGCCGACACGTACAAGGCGTGGGGATCGACCCTCCGCGTCGCGGACACACGCGGCGAACTCCGTTGGGCGCGGCAACCTTCGGATTGACCTCTTGATCTTCCTCCCGTAGCAAAGCGACCTCGCCATGAGCGACCTGAACCTGCACGTCATCGTTCTCGCCGGAGGCAAAGGCACGCGCTTTTGGCCCCTCAGCACGCCGGAACGCCCCAAGCAGTTCCTCAACCTGTTCGGCGACCGCACGCTGATCCAACACGCCGTTGACCGCGTGTTGCCTCTCGTCGGAGCGGAGCGCGTCTGGATTTCAACGGACGCCTCTCTCGAAGACCTCGCCCGCCGCGAACTTCCCGAACTCCCCGACGACCGTTTCGTCATCGAGCCCGTCGGTCGGAACACGCTGCCCGGCATCGCGCTCGCCTGCGCGAGCGTGAACGCCGTCGCGCCGGATGCCGTTGTCGCCATCGTGACGGCAGACCATCTCATCCGCGAGGTGCGCGAGTTTCGCGCGCTGCTCACCGCGTCGGGACGCATCGCCTTGAACCACGGCGAACTTTTAACGTTCGGAATTGTGCCAACGCGCCCCGAAACGGGTTATGGTTACGTCAAGTACTCGAAGGAGGTCGCCCGACAGGACGCCTTCACCGCGTACCGCGTCGAACGGTTCACCGAAAAACCGGAACGTTCCGTCGCCGAAGCCTTCTTGCGTGAAGGGCACTATCTCTGGAACAGTGGGATGTTCGTCTGGCGGTTGGCGACGTTCTTCGAGGCGATGAGGCGGCATCAGCCGACGATGACGCGACAGATCGAACAGATCGTGGCGAACCCGTCGACACTGACGGACGTTTATCCGAAGATCGAGTCCATCTCCGTCGATTACGGGTTGATGGAACTGGCGGACAACATTTTAACCGTCCCCGCCGACATCGGGTGGGACGATGTGGGGAACTGGGAGTCCGTCTGGACGGTGTGGGAACGCGACGGACACGACAACGCCGTGCGCGGCGAACACGTCGGCGAAGACACGCGCAACTGCCTCATCTTCGGGGTCGATAAGCCGATTGTGACGCTGGGGATCGACAACTTGATCGTCGTTGAAACGGAAGACGCCGTGTTGATCTGCCCCCGCGACCGGGCGCAGGAAGTGCGCGGACTGGCAGCGCGGGTGCTCGCATCGAACGGGTCGAAGGAATCTTAACGAACGAAGGTTACACTATGGCGAAGACCGCATTAGTCACCGGAATCACAGGTCAGGACGGCTCTTATCTGACCGAACTGCTGCTTGAAAAAGGGTACACGGTACACGGACTCATCCGTCGGGCGAGTTCGTTCAATACGGGACGCATCGACCACCTCTTTCAAGACCCGCACGAACACGGCGCGCGCCTGTTCCTCCACTACTGCGACATTACCGACGCGGCGAACCTCATCCGTCTGCTGAACGAGATCGAGCCGGACGAGTTATACCACCTCGCCGCGCAGAGCCACGTCCGCGTCAGTTTCGATCAACCCGTTTACACGGGTGAAACGACGGGACTCGGCACGACGCGCATCCTCGAATCGCTCCGCGCCGTCGGCAGCGCGGCGAAGTATTATCAGGCGTCGAGCTCGGAGATGTTCGGCAAGGTGCTGGAAGTTCCCCAGAAAGAGACGACGCCGTTCTACCCGCGCAGCCCCTACGGATGCGCGAAGGTGTACGCCTATTGGATGACGGTGAACTACCGCGAGTCGTACAAGATGTACGCCTCGAACGGCATCCTGTTCAACCACGAAAGCCCCCGACGCGACGCCCGTTTCGTGACGCGCAAGATCACCCGCGCCGTCGCGCACATCCGCGCCGGGTTGCAGGACAAGTTGTACCTCGGCAACCTCGACTCCAAGCGCGACTGGGGCTACGCGAAGGATTACGTCGAAGCGATGTGGTTGATGCTCCAGCAGGATGAGCCGGACGATTACGTCGTCGCGACGGGCGAGACGCACTCCGTCCGCGAGTTCCTCGTCAAGTCGTTCGAGCATGTCGGGTTGAAGTGGGAAGATTACGTCGAGTTCGACGAGCGCTACATGCGCCCGGCGGAAGTCGATCTGTTGATCGGGGACGCCTCGAAAGCGCGCGAAAAACTCGGCTGGCAGCCCACCGTCACGTTCGACGGACTCGTTGCCCTCATGGTCGATGCGGATATCCGCCTGTTGGAAGACCAGCAGAAGGGCGTGCTCGGCGAAGTGCGCGGCACCCGCGAGTTCGGTTGATGGCGCGACAACGCAAAGCGAGAACGATCTACGTGGCGACGACGGGCGTCGCGGAGTACCGCGCGACGATCCCCGTCTACGTGCGCCCCGACGACGTGGTGCTGGAAGTCGGCTGCGAGTGGGGCACGACGACGGAGTTGATCGCTGAAGTCGGCGCGGATGTGATCGGGACGGACATCAGCCCCGAGTGCATCGAACGCGCCCGCGAATCGCGTCCCAACATCCGTTTCGAGGCAATCGACGCCTTCGACATGCCCGCGCTCCTCGCGCTGAACAAGAAGTTCACCAAGATTTACCTTGACCTGTCGGGCTTTTCCGGCTATGCGTCGTTGCTGGATTTGATCTCGTTGTTGCAGATGTACGCGCATGTGTTGGAGCCCGAAGTGATCGTGGCGAAGAGCCGTTCGTTGAAAACATTTGCCCACCGTTGTATTGCGTGGGAGCAGCCGCCCAAAGAGGAAAACTGACGCGACGGACTGCGTACGACAACGCGCGATGCCGATAGAAGTACGAAAGTCCCTTCCCCTTGCAGGGGAAGGTTAGGAAGGGGTCGGACAAGACCGACAACATTTTAACCGACCCCTCCTTGGTCCTCCCCTGCAAGGGGAGGAGAAGCAGAGCGCAGGGAGAGAACAATGCTGGATGACGCAATTTTGGGACGGCTGAAAGACGACCGCGTGCTACTGACGGGCGGGGCGGGCTTTCTCGGTTCGCACCTGAAAGCGCGTCTGGAGCCGCATGTCGCCGCGTTGTTCGTTCCCCGAACCGCGACCCACGACCTCCGCCAAGAGTCTGCCGTCAAACAGGTGTTCGCCGAGTTCAAGCCGACGCTCGTCATTCACGCGGCTGCGACGGTCGGCGGGATCGGACTGAACCGCGAGCAGCCCGCGACGATGTTCGACGACAACATGCGGATGAGTTTCTTTCTGACGGAGCAGTCGTATCTGGCGGGCGTCCGCAAGTTCGTCGGGTTGGGGACGATCTGCGCCTACCCGAAATTCACGCCCGTTCCGTTCAAAGAGGAAGACCTCTGGAACGGCTACCCGGAAGAAACGAACGCACCGTACGGATTCGCCAAGAAACTGCTGATCGTGCAGGGACAGGCGTACGCGCAGCAGTACGGGTTCAACGCGGTGCACCTGCTCGTGGTGAACCTCTACGGACCCGGCGACAATTTCTCCGAGAAGAGCTCGCACGTCATTCCCGCGTTGATCCGTCGGTTCAGCGAGTCGAAGAAGGCGCGCGCGAAAACGGTGGTCTGTTGGGGCGACGGGACGCCGACCCGCGAGTTTTTGTACGTCGAGGACGGCGCGGAGGGCATCATCCGCGCGACGGAGCTGTACGACTCCATCGACCCCATCAACATCGGCTCCGGCTTCGAGATCACGATGCGCGAGCTGGCGGAGTTGATCGCCGAGATCGTCGGGTTTGACGGCGAAATCGAGTGGGACACGTCGAAGCCGAACGGTCAGCCGCGCCGCAAACTGGACACGTCGAAAGCGGAGACGGCGTTCGGGTTCCACGCGCAAACGGATTTCCGCACCGGACTGAAACGCACCATCGAGTGGTATCGAGAAAACGAATCCGAAATCCTGAAAACCTAATGTCGGCGGGGGTTGAAGTGTTCCCCTCTCCCTTGACGGGAGAGGGGTTAGGGGTGAGGGTACTTCCACACAGTTCGATTTGATTCCATCGTTTGTCCGACCCCTTCCTAACCTTCCCCTGCAAGGGGAAGGGACTCCAGAGCTCCCCCCCGCCTTACGAATCCGAGTCAACATGACCCCAATCACATTCGGGACCGACGGCTGGCGCGGCATCATCGCGGACACGTTCACCCAAGCGAACGTCGAGCGGGTCGCTCGCGCGTATGGCGTCTACCTTCAACAAAACGGGCTGAGGGATCAAGGCGTCGTCGTCGGGTATGACGCGCGGTTTCTGAGCGACCGGATGGCAGGGTACGTCGCCAATGTCCTGTCAAACTGCGGCGCGAAGGTCTGGCTGTCGAACCGCATCTGCACGACGCCCTCCGTCTCGCACGCCGTTGTGGAACTCGGCGCGGCGGGCGGCGTCATGGTGACGGCAAGCCACAACCCGGCGGAATACAACGGGATCAAGTTCAAGGCGTCGTACGGCGGCTCCGCGTCGCCCGAAGAAGTGGAACGGATCGCCGAGTGGCTCGATAAGGAGCCAAATCCGACCACACCCGCGCCGATTGAGAAGACAGACATCATCGCCCTATATGAGCGACGGTTGAAGGCTTCCGCGCCCGCGCCTGAAGGACGCCCACTCCGCATCGTTGTCGACCCGATGCACGGCGCCGGAGCGCGCATTGCCGCCGCGATGCTCCAAGAGCGCGGACACGAGATCATCGAGATACACGGCTCGCGCGATGTCCTGTTCGGCGGACTCCACCCCGAACCGATCCCCCCGCACCTCAACCAACTCGGCGATGCGGTGAGGGAGTACAACGCCGACTTGGGCGTCGCGGTGGACGGCGACGCCGACCGCATCGGTGCGGTGACGGCTCAGGGCGAGTTTTTCAGTTCGCACCAAATCTTTGCGCTGCTGGCGTACGCGCAACTGAACGCGGGCGAATCGGGGCGCATCGTGAAGACCGTCTCAACCACGTCGATGCTTGACCGCATCGGCGAGGCGTTCCACGTCCCCGTCACGACGACACCCATCGGTTTCAAGCACATCGCCTCCGAGATCGAACGAGGCGACGTGTTGATCGGCGGCGAGGAGAGCGGCGGGTTGTGGGTGCGCGGCGAAATCCCTGAGC